>NZ_JBFARO010000181.1:0-13411 GCF_040677125.1 Actinomadura sp. NPDC049382 | reverse complement strand
GCTCCGCTGCAGTCCCTGCAAGGCCGGCCACCTGGTCAAGGCCATCGCTGTCCTACAGAACTACGAGGTCACCCGAGGATGAAAAAGGCTCACTCTCAGAACAATGAGCTTCCCGATGAATTCGTCGGTTTGTTCCGGGAGGACGCGATTTGGACGACAGGGCATGGCAAGCGGCTGTTCGGGCGTGATGCGATCGCGGACTTCACGCGGCGGGTGCTTCCCGGTGCGATGCGGGACACGAAGGTCACGTTCGAGGTGGAGCACGTGTTGTTCATCCGTCCGGACGTCGCCGCCGTCAAGGTGCGCCAGGTGTACGAGTCGGCCGACGGGCGGGAGGTGGGGACTCCGCTGTTCGTCATGGCGAAGGAGGACGGGCGGTGGCGGCTGACCGCGTGCCAGAACACCAGTGTGCTGGACGAGTGAGCGAACGCGGTCTTGCGCTGCGGGGGAGGGTGGGCAGACTTGTCCTGTGATTAGGACGCTCTGCCCCAAGGACTACAACGAGGTGCTGCACGTCGGGCACTTCTTCCGCAAGGGTGACCCGGTGCTCATGGATCTCACCGAGTTGACCGACGACGTGGCCCGGCAGTTGGTGGACTTCTGCGCTGGGCTCATCTGCGGGCGTGGCGGCGAGATGGAGCGGCTGGGGAAGAGGCTCTTCCTTCTTCAGCCCCCGGCCAGGCCCCGCATCGCCGCCGCGCACATCCCGGATCTGGCTCACGTCGCCGACTGATTCCGGGTCACTCGGGTGACGGGCGGCGGCTCGTCGGGAGGGCGATGGCGGGGACGAGTGCTGCGGCCGTGATGCCCATCGCCCACCAGAACGCGCCCTGGAAGGCACTGGTGGCGCCTTGGGCCAGCAGGGATTGAAGCGACGATCGCGGTGCCGCACGAGCCGCCGACCTGCTGGACGATCCGGGTGTTCATGGTGGCGTCCGGGATGCCGGAGCGCTGGACGTCCTGGTAGGCGACGGACATCGGGGGGATCAGCACCGCACCGATTCCCAGGTCACGGAGGAGGAGCGCGCGGTTACCGGCTGCCCCAGGTTCGTGGCCGGTCCGGCTAGGGCGAGGGGGGCGGTGGCGATGGCGGCGAGGAGGAGACCGGCGATCGTCACGGCGTGTGCGCCGAAACGGTCGACCACGGCACCGATCATGAAGCGGGCGGCGAGTGCGCCGACCCCCTGTGGGATGAGCAGCAGCCCGGCCTGCATGACGCTCTTGCCGCGCAGTTGCTTGTAGTAGCGCGGCAGCAGGAACATCCCGGCGTATATCGCGGCGACGGCGGTGAAGAGGGCGGCGGAGGCGCTGCCCAGCGACCGCAGGCGCAGCAGGCGGACGACGATCGGTCGGCGCTCGCCCGAGCGTGCCGCCCAGCCGATGAAGGCCGCGAGCAGCGCGGCGCCCATGAGCAGTGGCAGGAGTACGGCGGCGTGGGTGATCTCGCCGTCCTCGGACAGTCGTGAGAAGCCTAGGAGCACACCCGCCAGTGACGGCGCGAGGAGCAGCAGGCCGATCCAGTCCAAGCGGGTTCGGACGGTGCCGGGTCCGGGGCGGTCGGCGGGCAGCAACCGCCGTGCGAGCAGGAGTCCGGCCGCGGTCAGCGGCACGTTGACCAGGAACAGCCAGCGCCAGTTCAGCGCCAGTTCAGGATCACGCCGCCGATCACCGGGCCGAGGAGCGGGCGCGATGGGCAGGCTGACGGCCGCCATCAGCCGGCGGCTGATGCGCCCGCCCGCGGCGCGCACCGCCAGCGGCTGCATCAGCGGGAAGATCAGCCCGACGCCGAACCCTGCAGCGCCCGAAAGGGGATCAGAGAGGTGTCGTTCCAGGACGCCGCGCACAGCGCCGAGGCGAGCACGAACAGCACTAGCGCGACCGTCCAGACCCGCTTGCCGCCCCAGCGGTGCTCCGCCCACCCGGTCACCGGGATCGCGACGGCCATCGCTGCAGGAAGCCGGTGGTGACCCACTGGATCTTGTCGGCGGTTGAGTGCAGGTCCACGGCCAGCGTCTGGATCGCCAGCGTCGGCTACGCGAAGCTGACCACGGAATCGGTCGCCGCGCGCGGGATCGCCGTGCTGTACCGCCGCTGGCCCAACAAGGACCCGGTCGTGCTCGCCGCACTTGAGCACTACCGGAACGGCCATCCGGTCGACGTCCCCGTCACCGGCGACCTCCTCGCGGCGCTGACCGGCATGGGCGAGGCGCGCGCCGGGTTCTTCGCCATCGTTGCGGCCGTCGCGGTCTCGGGGCTGCTGGTCGGTACCGGGCTCACCCCCGCCCAGGTGCGCGACGAGATCCTGGGCGACCGGCGGCCCGCGCGCATCCACGCCATCTACCAGCGTGCCCATGACCACGGTGAGAACGACCTGCGGCGGATCCCGCCGACCGTGCTCGCCATGCAGCTCGACCTGCTCATGGACCTCGAAGCCGTGAGGGCCGCGCGCATCGAGTCGATCGACGACGCCCCTGTCCCTGTCGCTCGCCCGGCGCTACGGGGGAGGACACAGGCGGCTAAAACGTGGTGCGGGGGAGCGGGGGCGGTGGCCATGATGTGGATCATGGAGTTCGTCGCGGATCCCGAACGGATGGGAGAGAGCACGCTGCCCGGCGGGCGGGTGCTCGGCTGGGCCGAGTGGGGGCCGGAGGACGGCCTGCCCGTGCTGCTGTGCCCCGGTGCCGCCACGAGCAGGTGGCTGGGGTTCGGGCCCGGGGTCGTTCACTCGCTCGGGGTGCGGCTCGTCTCGGTGGACCGGCCCGGGCTCGGGGTGTCGTCGCCGTCGCCCGGTCGGACGTTCGCCGACTTCGCGGCGGACATGCGTGACTTCGCCGCGCTGCGGGGGCTGGAGCGTCCGGCCGTGGTGGGCAACTCGCAGGGGGCGCCGTTCGCGCTGGCGTGCGCGGTCGACGGGATCGCGGCGGCGGTGGCCGTCGTCTCCGGGGCGGACGAGGTGGCCGCGCCGCGGTTCGCCGGGGCGCTGCCGGACGAGCTGCGGGGCATCGTCGACCGGGTGGCCGCCGATCCCCTCGGCGCCGAGGAGATGTTCCGCGGGTTCGGCGCCGAGGCGATGCTGGCGATGGTCATGGGCGGCAGCCCCGAACCCGACCTGCGGGTGTACCGGGACCCGGCGTTCGCCGCGGCCTACCGCCGGGCCCTGGACGAGGCGTTCGCGCAGGGCTCCGGCGGCTACGCGCGCGACACCGTGCTCGCGATGGGCCGCTGGCCCTTCGACCTCGGCCGCGTCCGGGTGCCCGTCGACCTCTGGTACGGGGAACTGGACACCAGCCATTCGCCCGACAACGGCGCCACCCTCGCGACGCGGATTCCGCACGCTCGGCGCCATGTGGTGCAGGGGATCGGGGGTGCCGTCCTGTGGACGGACGCCGAGCGCATCCTCCGCCGCCTCGTCGACCGGGCCGCGTCAGGCGTCGCGGCGGCGCAGGACGGTGATCCCGCCCCATAGCGCCGCCGCCGTCCACGCGGCGATGATCAGCACCGCGACCGCGGCCGGGTAGGGGCCGTCGCCGTTCAGCAGGTGCCGGCCGGCGGTGCTCGGCAGCCCGTCGGCGATGTCCTTCAGCAGCTCCGACCGCGCGTTCACCAGCGTGACCGGCAGCACGAGGACGAACAGGAACGCGGTCGTGATCGTCGCCGCGGTGCTGCGCAGCATGGCCGCGACGCCCAGGATGAACGCGCTCATCACCGCCAGGTACACGCCCGTCAGCAGCGCGTCGCGCACGGCGTCGCCCGCGTCCAGGCGCCCCCATTTCCCGAGCATCGGGTACGCGACGGCCGTGCCGGTCAGCGCGAGGAGCACGCCGACGGGGAACACGACCGCCATCGCGACGGCCGCCTTCGCCGACAGCATCCGGGTGCGCGGCGGCACCCACTGGAGGGTCGCCCGGATGCTGCCCGTCGCGTACTCGCCGGTGATCATCAGGATGGCGAGGGCGAGGACGACGAACTGCACCATGTCCACCGAACCGGTGGCGATCCCGCTCACCGACACCACGCCGGGAGGCTCCTCGCCCGCGGGCGGGCGGGTGTTGTTCGAGACCGTGCTCGTCGCCAGGATCATCGACATCAGGGCCATCAGCAGCACCGCGCCGGCCAGGCCCCACCAGGTGGACCGGATCGACCACAGCTTCGTCCACTCCGCCGCCAGCGCCCCCGGCATGCCGCCGCGCCTCATCGTCCCACCCCGTACTCCACGCTCGCCCCGGTCAGTTCCATGTACGCCTCTTCGAGGGACGCCTCGACGGCGCGCAGCTCCAGCACCGGCACACCCGCCTCGAAGGCGATGAGCCCGACCCGGTCCACCGGTACGCCCTTCACTTCGAGTTCGTCCTCGTCCACCCGCCGGACCGCGGCCCGGACGGCGGTGAGCCGCGCCGCCAGTTCGGCCGCGCCCGGCGTGCGCACCCGGACGGCGTTGCCGGGGCCGCGCGCGATGACCTCGCCCATGGGGGCGTCCGCCAGCAGCCGGCCCCGGCCGATCACCACCAGGCGGTCGGCGGTGAGCTGCATCTCGCTCATCAGGTGGGACGACACGAACACCGTGCGGCCCTCCGCCGCGAGGCCGCGCATCAGCCCCCGCACCCACAGCACCCCGTCCGGGTCGAGGCCGTTCACGGGCTCGTCGAACATCAGCACCGGCGGGTCGCCGAGCAGCGCGCCCGCGATGCCGAGCCGCTGCCGCATGCCGAGCGAGTACGAGCCGACCCGTTTGCCCGCGACGGCCTCCAGCCCGACCAGGCCGAGGACCTCGTCCACCCGCGACCGGTCGATGCCGTTGCTGCGGGCCATCGCGAGCAGGTGCGCCCGCGCGGGCCGGCCCGGGTGGACGAAGCCCGCGTCCAGCAGCGCCCCGACCTGGCGCAGTGGGCGCGGCAGGCCCGCGTACCGCCGCCCGCCGACCAGCGCCTCGCCCGCGCTGGGCCGGTCCAGCCCGACGATCATCCGCATCGTCGTCGATTTGCCCGCGCCGTTCGGGCCGAGGAACCCGGTGACCTTCCCGGCCGCCACCTCGAGTGTCAGCTCGTCCACCGCCGTCTTGTCCCCGTACCGCTTCGTCAGGCCCCGCAACGTGATCAAAAGGTCTCCCGCCGGATCGTCGGTCATTCCGGGTTCGAACCTAGGAATCGGCAGGTCGTCGCCGCACCGCCCGAACGCCACCGGCCGCCCCTGTCTTTCGGCAGGGGGACCGCTCAGTGGGGGAGGCGGCCGGTGAGGCGGGTGGTCAGGGTCTCGGCCGTCCTGCGGACGGGCGCGGCGAGCCCCGGCCAGGTCTCCACCGGGTGCGCGTCGCGGCGGAACGTGACGGTGATCGCGGCGGTGGGGTGGCCGGTGTGGTCGAAGGCGCAGGCCGCGATGCTGGCGAAGCCCTCGGTGATGTGGCCGTCCTCGACGGACCAGCCGCGGCGGGCGTCCTCGGCGAGGGTGCGGCGCAGTTCGCGCAGGGACGCGGGGCCCTTGCCCGTCCGGTCGACGAAGCGGCCGGGGAACAGCGCCCGCACCTGGGCGGACGGCAGGTGCGCGAGCAGCGACAGGCCGCTCGCGGTCAGGTGGGCGGGCATCCGGACGCCCACGTCGGTGACGACGGTGGCGTGCCGGGGCGGCTGCTCCTTCAGCAGGTAGAGCGTCTCCGCGCCGTGCAGGACGCCCAGCTGCGCGATCTCGCCGACCTGGTCGACGAGGCGGCGCAGCAGCGGCCGGGCCAGGCGCTCCAGCGGCTCGTGCCGCAGGTAGGCGGAGCCGATCTCGAACGCCGCGACGCCGAGCCCCCAGCGGCGCTCCTCCGGGACGTAGGCGACGAAGCCGTCCTCCGCCATCGCCGTGAGCAGGTGGTACGTGCTGGAGCGGGGGACGTCCAGGGCGCGGGCGATGGACGACGCGGGCAGCGGTCCGGGCGCGGCGGCCAGCAGGCGCAGCACCGCCAGGGCGCGGCGGGCGGCGGGGACCTGCGACATGGCCGCATTGTCTCGTATCCGAGACAGAAGACGCCGCCCGGGGGTGGGGCGGGCGCCGCCGGGCGGGTCCAATGGTGGGTATGGGTGTTCCTATGGTTGAGGTCGGGCCGGAGGCGCTGACGTTCGCGCAGGTCGCCGCCGTCGCGCGGGACGGCGCCCGGGTCGCGCTGACCGACGAGGCGCTGAAGCTGATCGGCGAGGCGCGGGCGCACATCGAGGAGCTGTCCGCGCGCCCGACACCGGTGTACGGGGTGTCGACGGGGTTCGGGGCGCTCGCGACGCGGCACATCGCCCCGGAGCTGCGCGACCAGCTGCAGCTCAACATCGTCCGGTCGCACGCCGCCGGGTCGGGGCCGGAGGTCGAGCGGGAGGTCGTCCGGGCGCTGATGCTGCTCCGGCTGCGGACGCTCGCGACCGGCCGCACCGGCGTGCAGCCGACCACGGCGCGGACGCTCGCCGCGCTGCTGAACGCCGGCATCACCCCGCAGGTCTTCGAGTACGGGAGCCTCGGCTGCTCCGGCGACCTCGCGCCGCTCGCGCACGTCGCGCTCGCGCTGATCGGCGAGGGCTCGGTCCGGGACGCGGGCGGCGCGCTGAAGCCGGCGGCGGAGGCGCTCGCCGCGGCCGGGATCGCGCCCGTCAAGCTCGCCGCGAAGGAAGGGCTCGCCCTGCTGAACGGCACGGACGGCATGCTCGGCATGCTCGCCCTCGCCATCGGCGACCTGCACCGGCTCCTCACCGCGGCCGACGTCGCCGCCGCTATGACCGTCGAGGCCCTGCTCGGCACTGACCGGGTCTTCGCCGCCGACCTGCAGGCGCTCCGGCCGCATCCCGGGCAGGCCGCGTCCGCCGCCAACCTGCGGCTGCTGCTCGACGCGTCCGAGATCATGGACTCGCACCGCGGCCCCGACTGCACCCGCGTCCAGGACGCCTACTCGCTGCGCTGCGCGCCGCAGGTGAACGGCGCCGCCCGCGACACCCTCCAGCACGCCGAGCTGGTGGCGGGACGGGAGCTGGCGTCCGCGATCGACAACCCGGTGGTGCTGCCGGACGGGCGGGTCGAGTCCAACGGCAACTTCCACGGCGCCCCGATCGCGTACGTGCTCGACTTCCTCGCCGTGCCGGTCGCCGACGTCGCGTCCATGTCGGAGCGGCGCACCGACCGGATGCTCGACAAGAGCCGCTCGTACGGGCTGCCCGCCTTCCTCGCCGACGACCCCGGCGTCGACTCCGGGCACATGATCGCCCAGTACACGCAGGCCGGGATCGTGTCGGAGCTGAAGCGGCTCGCCGCCCCGGCGAGCGCCGACTCCATCCCGAGCTCGGCCATGCAGGAGGACCACGTCTCGATGGGCTGGAACGCGGCCCGCAAGCTGCGCAAGGCCGTGGACGGGCTGGCCCAGGTCGTCGCGATCGAGATCCTCACCGCCGCGCGGGCGCTGGACCTGCGCACCCCGCTGCGTCCCGGCCCGGCGACCGGCGCCGTCGTCGCCCGGCTGCGCGAGGCCGTCCCGCCGCCCGGCCCCGACCGCTACCTCGCCCCCGAGATCGCCGCCGCCACCGCGCTGGTGCGGGACGGCTCCCTCGTCGCCGCCGCCGAATCCGTCACCGGCCCCCTGTCATAGGCCGGATCCGTCCTGAGCGGGGGCCGTCCTGAGCCGGCCCCGTCACACGCCAGGACGCCCGGCACATACCGTCACCGGCCCGCCGTCCCAAAGGAGCCCGACATGTCTGGACCCCGTCCCGTTCGCGCGCCGCGCGGCACCGCGCTCACCGCCGCCAAGGGCTGGCCGCAGGAGGCCGCCCTCCGCATGATCCAGAACAACCTCGACCCCGAGGTCGCCGAGCACCCCGACGAGCTGGTCGTCTACGGCGGGTCGGGCAAGGCCGCCCGCAACTGGGACGCCTTCGACGGCATCATCCGGTCGCTGTCGGACCTCGAAGGGGACGAGACGCTGCTCGTCCAGTCCGGCAAGCCCGTCGGGATCTTCCGGACGCACGAGTGGGCGCCCCGCGTGCTGATCGCCAACTCCAACCTCGTCCCGCAGTGGGCGACGTGGGAGGAGTTCCGCCGGCTGGAGTCGCTCGGGCTGACGATGTTCGGCCAGATGACCGCCGGGTCGTGGATCTACATCGGGACGCAGGGCATCCTCCAGGGCACCTACGAGACGTTCGCGGCCGTCGCCGAGAAGCGGTTCGGCGGCACCCTCGCCGGGACGGTCACGCTGACCGCCGGGCTCGGCGGGATGGGCGGCGCGCAGCCCCTCGCCGTCACGATGAACGGCGGCGTCGCGATCTGCGTCGAGTGCGACCCGTCCCGCATCGAGCGGCGCGTCGCGCACCGGTACTGCGACGTCCGGGCCGACTCGCTGGACGAGGCGCTGCGCCTCGCCGAGGAGGCGCGGGCCGCCCGGCGCCCGCTGTCGATCGCCGTGCTCGGCAACGCCGCCGACGTCGTCCCCGAGCTGCTGCGCCGCGGCGCCCCGATCGACATCGTCACCGACCAGACCAGCGCGCACGACCCGCTGATGTACCTGCCGCGCGGCGTCGCGTTCGAGGACATGGCCGACGAGCGCGACAAGGACCGCGACGGCTTCATCGCCGCGGCCCGCGCGTCGATGGCCGCGCACGTCGAGGCGATGGTCGGCTTCCAGGACGCGGGCGCCGAGGTGTTCGACTACGGCAACTCGATCCGCGGGGAGGCGCAGCTCGCCGGGTACGCGCGGGCGTTCGACTTCCCCGGCTTCGTCCCCGCCTACATCAGGCCGCTGTTCTGCGAGGGCAAGGGGCCGTTCCGCTGGGCGGCGCTGTCCGGCGACCCGAAGGACATCGCCCGCACCGACAAGGCGATCCTCGACCTGTTCCCCGACAACGAGCCGCTGACCCGCTGGATCCGGATGGCGGGGGAGAAGGTGCACTTCCAGGGCCTGCCGTCGCGGATCTGCTGGCTCGGCTACGGCGAGCGCGACAAGGCCGGCGAGGCGTTCAACGACCTGGTCGCGCGCGGCGAGATCAGCGCGCCGATCGTGCTCGGCCGCGACCACCTCGACTGCGGCTCCGTCGCCAGCCCGTACCGGGAGACCGAGGGCATGAAGGACGGCTCCGACGCGATCGCCGACTGGCCGCTGCTGAACGCCATGCTCAACACCGCGTCCGGCGCGACCTGGGTGTCCGTCCACCACGGCGGCGGCGTCGGGATCGGCCGGTCCATCCACGCGGGCCAGGTCTGCGTCGCGGACGGGACGGCCCTCGCCGGCGAGAAGCTCCGGCGCGTCCTCACCAACGACCCCGGAACCGGCGTCATGCGGCACGTCGACGCCGGGTACGAGCGGGCGGCCGAGGTCGCCGACGAGCGCGGCGTCAAGATCCCCATGAGAGGTTGAGCGGTAGCGGACCCAGGAAGGGATGAGCGGGGAGCGCATGAGCTTCGAGGAGATGTGGGCGGAGCTGCTGCCGGTCGGGCGGGACGAGGCGACCGGCGGCTACCACCGGTTCGCGTGGACGCCGCCCGAACTGGAGTGCCGCGCCTGGTTCCTGGACGAGGCGCGCCGCCGCGGCCTCGACGTGGAGCACGACGCCAACGGCAACATGGTCGCCTGGTGGCTCCCGGCCGACGGGACCCGGCACGGGGCCGTCCTGACCGGCAGCCACCTCGACTCGGTGCCGGGCGGGGGAGCGTTCGACGGCCCGCTCGGCATCGTGTCCGCGTTCGCGGCCGTCGACGAGCTCAGGAGGCGCGGCTCCACGCCCGCGAAGCCCATCGGGATCGCGGCGTTCGCCGAGGAGGAGGGCGCCCGGTTCGGTGTGGCCTGCCTGGGGTCGCGCCTGCTCTCCGGGGCGATCGACCCGGCGCGGGCGCGCGCGCTGACCGACGGGGACGGGCACACCTTCGCGGAGGTCATGCACAACGCCGGGTTCGACCCCGACGCCATCGGCCCGGACGAGGACCTCCTCGGACGCATCGGCTGCTACGTCGAACTCCACGTCGAGCAGGGCCGGGCCTTGGACACACCGGTCGGGATCGCCAGCGCGATCGTCCCGCACGGCCGGTGGCGGTTCGACTTCACCGGCGAGGGCAACCACGCCGGGACGACCCTCCTGGCCGACCGCCGGGACCCGATGCTGCCGTTCGCGCGCATGGTCATCGCCGCCCGCGAGGCCGCCGAGCGCAACGGCACCGTCGCGACGGTCGGGAAGGTCGGCGTCGTGCCGGGCGGGGTGAACGCGATCGCCTCGTCCGTCACCGCCTGGCTCGACGCGCGCGGCCCCGAGGACGAGCGGGTCCGGCGCACCGTGCGGGAGATCGACGAGGCCGCCCGCGTCGCCGCCCGCCCGCACCGGGTCAGCGTCGACCTCGCCGAGGAGTCCTACACCGAGATCGTCGACTTCAACCGCGCCCTGCGCGACCGGGTCGGCGCGGCGCTCGGCGGCGGCGCGCCCGTCCTGCCGACCGGCGCGGGCCACGACGCCGGCGTGCTGTCCGCGCGGGTGCCGACCGCGATGCTGTTCGTCCGGAACCCGACCGGGGTCTCGCACGCGCCCGCCGAGTCCGCCGAGCCGGCGGACTGCCTGACCGGTGTTGAGGCCCTTACCGCGGTACTGGACGACCTGGCGCGCGGGTAGGGGTCCCACCATGCAGTGGCATGCCCAGTTCGCCTGGCTCGGCGACGGCGTGGCGGCCGACGTGCTGATCGAGGCCGACGGAGAGCGGATCACGAGCGTCGCGGCGGGCGTCCGGTCCGCCCCGCACGCCCAGCGGCTCCCCGGCCTCACGCTCCCCGGCCTCGCCGACGCCCACTCCCACGCCTTCCACCGCGCCCTCCGCTCCCGCGTCCAAGCCCATTCCGGCACCTTCTGGACGTGGCGGGAGCAGATGTACCAGGTCGCCGACCGGCTCGACCCCGAGTCGTACCGCGCCCTCGCCACCGCCGTCTTCGCCGAGATGGCCCTCGCCGGCATCAGCTGCGTCGGCGAGTTCCACTACCTGCACCACCGGCCCGGCGGCGCCCCCTACGCCGACCCCAACGCGATGGGCCAGGCGCTCATCGCCGCCGCCGCCGACGCCGGCATCCGGATCACCCTCCTCGACGCCTGCTACCTCACCGGCGGCATCGGCCGCCCCCTGGCCGGCCCGCAGCTCCGCTTCGGCGACGGCACCGCCGGCAACTGGGCGCGCCGCGTCGACAGCCTCTACGAGCAGACCGACAAGGCGGGACGGCTGCACGCCCGCGTCGGCGCCGCGATCCACTCCGTCCGGGCGGTGCCCCGCGAGCAGCTCCGCGCGGTCGCGTCCTGGGCGAAGGAGCACGGGGCGCCGCTGCACGTCCACCTGTCCGAGCAGCCCGCCGAGAACGAGGCGTGCCTGGACGCCTACGGCATGACCCCGACCCGGCTGCTCGCCGAGGCCGGCGCCCTCGGCGCGCTCACCACCGCCGTCCACGCCACGCACCTCACCGACGAGGACATCGGCCTCCTCGGGACGACGATGACCGGCGTCTGCATGTGCCCGACCACCGAACGCGACCTCGCCGACGGCATCGGCCCCGCCCGCGCCCTAGCCGACGCCGGCTCCCCGATCTGCCTCGGCTCCGACCAGCACGCCGTCATCGACATGTTCGAGGAGGCCCGCGCCGTCGAGCTGGACGAGCGGCTCCGCACCCGCGCCCGCGGCCACTGGACGGCCGGCGAACTGCTCGCCGCCGCCACCTCCAACGGCCACTACGGGCTCGGCTGGCCCGAGGCGGGCCGCCTGGAACCGGGCGCGTACGCCGACCTGGTCACCGTCGACCTCGACTCCGTCCGCACCGCCGGCGCCGCCCCGGACTACGCCGCCGAGGCCGCCGTCTTCGCCGCCACCGCCGCCGACGTCCGGCACGTCGTCGTCTCCGGCCGCCCCATCGTCCACGACGGCCGTCACCTCCTCATCGACGACGTCCCCGCCGCCCTCGCCAGGGCCGTCACCGACGTCACCACGCCCACCTGACAAGGGCGCCCAGGGGGTCTGGTGGTGGCGCTGGTCAGGGGTGCTGGCGCTGGTGAGACGTGGGGGGTTGGGGTGGTGGGACGGGGCTGTTCGTCGTGGCGGGGTGGTCCGGAGTGGTGACATTGAGGAGACCTCAGGGATAGGGGGCCGTTGGTCGGGGCCATGCGATCATGCGGTGGACGATCTTGGAAGTCGCAGCCGCACGCGTGGGGGCCCCATGTTCCAGGGCAGAGCCGCCGAACGGGCCGAGGTGGAACGGCTGGTCGCCGGGGCGGGGGCCGGGACGGGCGGGGCCGCCGTCATCCGGGGCGAGGCCGGGATCGGCAAGACCGTGCTCCTCGACCACGCGGCGGACGCGGCGGACGGGGCGCTCGTGCTGCGCTGCGCCGGGTCCCCGCCGGAGGCCGAGCAGCCGTTCGCGTCGCTGGAGCTGATGCTGCGGCCGGTCCGCGACCTGGGCGGCCCGGAGGCCGAGCGGCTGCGCGCCCTGATCGAGCCGCAGGCGGCGGCGGGACGCGAGGACGTCTTCGCCGTGCGCCGCGCCGTCCTCGCGCTGCTGCACCGGCTCGCCGCGGACCGGCCCGTGGTCTGCCTCGTCGACGACGCCCAGTGGCTGGACGCCGCGTCGGCGGACGCGCTGGCGTACGCGGCGCGCCGCCTCGGCGCCGAGCCGGCGGCGCTGCTGGCCGCCGCCCGCGACGAGAGCACGTTCGGATCGTCCGGCCTGGCGGAGATCAGGCTGCGGCGCCTCTGCCCGGAGGAGGCCGCGGCGTTCCTGCGCGGCACCGCGGCCGGCGCCGGCCTGGCGCCGCCCGCGCGGGACCGCGTCCTCGCCGAGGCCGAGGGGAACCCGCTGGCGCTGCGGCTGCTGGCGGCGTCGCTGTCCCCGGCGCAGCGCGCGGGATGCATCAACCCGTTCACGTTCCACGACGGCGCCTCCCCGGTCGGGGGGACGCTCCAGGCCGAGCTGTGCGCCCGGCTCGGCGCGCTCCCGCCCGGCACCCGGGCGCTGCTGCTCCTGGCCGCCGCGGACGACACCCGCGACACGGCCCGCGTCACGGGCGCCGCGGCGAGCGTCGGCGCGACCGTCGCCGACTTCGCGCCCGCCGAGCGCGCCGGCCTGCTGGCGGCGACCCGCACGACGATCGCGTTCGCGCATCCGCTGGTCCGGGCCGTCGCCTACCACCGGGCGACGCCGTCCGAGCGGCGGGCCGCGCACCGGGCGCTCGCCGACAGCGCGGGCGCCGCGCACCCCGAGGCGCGCACCTGGCACCTGGCCGCCGCGTCCCTGGGGTACCAGGCGGACGTCGCGGCCGAGCTGGAGCGCGCCGGAGCGTGCTCGGGGGACCGGCGCGCCTACGGCCTGACGTTCTACGTCACGAAATGGAGCCCGGCAAAGATCGGTGACTTCATGGCCGGCGTGGAGGCCGTCGCCGAGGAAATCGGGCTGAAGCTT
>NZ_JBFARO010000180.1:0-13906 GCF_040677125.1 Actinomadura sp. NPDC049382 | reverse complement strand
CCCGCAGTGGGTGCGCGGGCGAGTGGCCCGGCGCTTGCGGGTGCCGGGTCGCGAAACCTTGTGAAGCCGGGGCGCGGGACACGGCCGCCGTTCACGTCGACGTGCCGATGACGTCGCCGGGCCCGCCGGTCAGGAGGGATTCTGGTCCTCGTCGGCGAGGCGGACGATGTGCGGGATGCCGACCGGGTTGCTGATCCAGTGGGCGTCCAAGCCGGCGGGGAACGGCTCCAGCTCGTCCTGGACGGGGACACCGTGCGCGGCCAGATGCCTGGTCGCGGCGTCGACGTCATCGGTGAACAGCTCAAGCCACAGGTCGGCCCGCGCGTAGTTGTCGACGCGGTCGAACCACAGCTTCACCGGGCCGAGCTGCACCGAGGCGCACTGGTCCACGGCGCTCTGCCCGCTCTCGTCGGTGACCTCCATGCCCAGCACGTCGCGGTAGAAGGCGACGGTGCGGTCGAACTGCGCCTTGGGCAGCTTCATGGCGATGTTGTGGCCGCCGCGGAATGTCGGACTCATGGTTCGCTCCCCGTGTTGTGTTCGAGATGGTCGCGCAGTGCGCTCAGGTGGCCGTCCCAGTCGCGCGCCAGCGCGGCGAGGAACGACTGGGCCACGGCCACCGGTCCCGTCTGGAGCCGGTAGCGGATCCGGCGCCGCTCTCCGGCCTCCGCCCGGACCAGCCCGGCTTCGGACAGCAGGCCGAGGTGCTTGGCGATCGCCTGGCGGGAGATGGGGAGCCGGGCGGCCAGGTCGGTCGCGGTCGCGGGGCCGCGCGCGGCGAGCTCGGCGAGGATGCCGCGCCGGGTCGGGTCGGCCAGCGCGGTGAAGACCGCCTGGGCGACGGACTCGGCCTGGTCAGGCTGCGGCATCGAGGTACCCGGCCAGCTCGGCCAGCTCCGTCCGCCACCCGTGGACGTTGCTCTCGTAGGCGCCGCCCAGGTGGTCCGGCAGCTGGGCGAAGCCGCTCTCCACGACCGTCACCCGGGTGCCCGTGCCGGACGGCTCCAACGTGAACTCCACGTAGGTGCGCCGCGGATCGTCCGCCGGAAGCCCTTCGATCGCCCACGTGTAGGCGAACCGGCGGGGCGGCTCCACGACCTGGATCCAGAGGGTGAACTCGCCCTGCCCGTCCCACCGCACCCGGGCCTCGCCACCGGGACGCAGGTCGTCGACCTCCGCATGGGAGCCGAACCAGCCGCCGAGCCCTTCGGCGGTGGTCAGCGCCGCCCACACCCGCGCGGGCGGGTGGGCGAGGTCGAGCGTCCGCTCGATGCGATCCGGAACGGGCACGGCTACCCCATAGCAACTCATCGGTTGCCATAGAAGCTATCACAACCAACCGGTTGCGATACTTTCCCGCCCCCCGCCGTGGCAGCGGTCATCTATCTCGGCCGCAGCGCCGGCCAAGGAGCAATCCCTAAGAGGTCCACCGGTGGCGCGCGCGGTTCAGGTCCACGCGGGTGCCGAGCATCGGCGTTCCTTCGTCGTGGAGCCTTCCTCGAGCCGACCCGCCGTGGCAGGTGGCGGGCCTTCCGTCGGCGTACACGACACGCCACCACGGGACGTCGTCGCCGAGCAGGCTCATGGCGCGCCCCACCTGCCGCGGCCCCGCACCGATCCTCTTGCCGATGTCGCCGTAAGAGGCGACGGTACCGGCAGGGATCGCGATGACCGCCTCACGCACCTCCTCGACGATGCCCATGGCGGCTACAGTTTCGTCAGTGCCCGCCCTTTGTGCATGGCGATATGGTCGGTCCTGTCACTCTGAATCTCGTACTGCGGATCGTCCTCGCTGCAGCGGCGCATGTGGCCTTTATATTCCACGTCCTCCGTGTGCTTTCTGATGATCACTCCTTCCACATATCCCGCTTCGGAGTTCCATCGCACGTGATCACCCACCGAGAACTGCCGCATCGTTCCCCCTTTCTTCTCGCGCGGGCGGCTCGCCCCGGCCTCTGAGGCTACCCACGCATACGTACCTCAATTCGTTTCCACAATCGCTTCGACATCGAGGAGGACACCCGCCCTGGTGCCGTCGGGACGTTGGTCCCTTGCAGCGCGGTGGACGGCAACGGAGCCTGGAGTGACCGACAGGGATCCACGGAAGGATCGGCATGGATGTGAACGCCATCTCGCGAAGAGCGTCCGTGCAGCTCACGAGGTTGGCCGATTACGAGACCGGTGTGGCGCGGGTGGCGGCCGCCGGCGAGTTGGACATCGCCACCGCCGGCCGCTTCGGGACCGAACTGGCCCGAGTGATCGACGAGCACGGCCCGGACGTTCTGATCGACGCGTCCGCCCTGACCTTCTGCGACGCCCGGGGACTGGCGGCGATCGTGTCCGCCGACGGACTGGCGAGGCGCCGCGGCGGCGCCGTCACGCTCACCGGCGTCCGACCGCAGATGGCGCGGATTCTGCGCATCACCCGGCTCGACAAGAAGTTCATGCGCCCCCGCACTGCCGCCTTCGGCTGGGAGAACACGGTCACCTTCGCCTGACAAAGTTTCCGGTGTCCGCCCTACCCAGCACAGGCGGCAGGGACCTTTGGCCCGTCCCCAGGGGACGAACGCCGGATGGGGCGGGGGCTCGCCCGGAGGTTGGCTCGAAGGAGACCTCACAGGGCGGTGAACGATGCAACGGATGAACGCGCTGGACGCCGGAATGTTCTTCGCCGAGAACGACACGAGCCCGCTGCAGATCGGGACGGTGACCGTGTTCGAAGGTCCGGCGCCCGACTACCCGGACCTCGTACGGCAGGTGTTCGCGAGGCTGCGGCTCGCGCCGCGCTGCCTGCAGCGGGTCCGGACCGTCCCGTTCAACCTGGCCCACCCGGTCTGGGTGGACGACCAGCGCTTCTCGATCGGCGACCACATCCTGCGCGCGACCGCGTCCGAACCCGGCGGCCCGGAGGAACTGCACGAGCTGGCCGGCCGCCTCCTGGCGCCGCCGCTGGACCTCACCCGATCACCGTGGCAGGTGTGGCTGGTCGACGGGCTCGCGGACGGCCGCTGGGCGCTGATCTGCAAGGTGCACCACTGCATGGTGGACGGGATAGCCGGCATCGACCTGCTGGCGGTGCTGCTGGACACCGACCCGGACTGGACGCCCGCGACACCCCGAGCCTGGACGCCCAAGCCCGAGCCGTCCGCCACGGCCGTGCTGCGCGACGGTGTCATGGACGGGTTGAAGGGCTTCGGACGGCAGGCCGGGCGGCTGTTCCTGCCCGTCCTGCGCGACGCGTTCGCGGTCGCGGGCTCGGTGCCCGGTTACGCGACGCGGCTCATGGGGTCCGGCGCGTCGGCGCTCAACGGGCCGACCGGTCCGCGCCGGCGCTGGACTCGGACCCACGCGGGGATGGACGAGGTCGACCGGATCCGGCGCACGTTCGGCGGGTCGGTCAACGACGTGGCCCTGGCCGCGACCGCGCGCGGTTTCCGCGACCTTCTGGAGGCGCGGGGCCTCCTCACCGGGGAGTCGACCGCCCGGGCCATGGTGCCGGTGTCGGTCCGTTCGGCGGACGAGCGCGGCGTCCCGTCGAACCGGGTGTCGGCGGTGCCGGTGGACCTGCCGTGCGGGGAGGTCGACCCGCTGCGGCGCCTGCACCTCGTCAGGGAGCAGATGGACGGGCTGAAGAGCCGCGACCAGGCCGCCGGCCTCGACGCCTTCGTCCAGCTCTTCGGCAACGCCCCGAGCCTGCTGGCCGCGGCCGCCCACACGGCGCTGCGGCTGCGCCAGCCGCTGATCCACACGATCGTGACGAACGTCCCGGGCCCGGCCGTCCCGCTGTACGCGATGGGTCGGCGGATGCTGGAGATCGACCCCTACATCCCGATCACGGCCGGTCTGCGCACCGCCGTCGGCGTCGTCTCCTACGACGGCGTCCTGTCGTTCGGGATCACCGGGGACCACGACGCCGTCCCCGACCTGGAGACCCTGAGCGCGGGCATCCGCGAGGGCATCGACGAACTCCTCAAGGAGGCGGCACAGACCGCGCCCACCACCTGAACCGGCTGGAGGCGACATGAACACGCGACGGAAGCCGCACCGCACCGGGAGCGGCGCCCCGGTGCCCCGTCCGATACGGATGACCGTCCTGATCGGTGATGCCCGTGAGGCGCGCAGAGGCTACGAGGTGACCGCACCCACCCGGCTGATGCGCACCTGGCGGCTGCTCACCGCCGTGAACGAGGAGCTCCACTCCGGCGGCGTCGATGACGCGGCCGCCCACCGGGCCGCCATGGTGTTCAACGCCCTCCGGAACGAAGTGGTCCGGTCGGTCTCGCCGCAGCTCGCCGAGGAAGTGCGCGAGCTGCTGCCGCCGCTCGACGAGAACTCCGGCGTCGCCGGGACGCGCGCCGCGTGCTCGGGTGCGCTCGGCTGGCTCGACAGCCTGATGACCTCGATGCTCATGCAACTCGCCCGGCAGGGCGGGCTCGCGGGCGGGCCGGACGATGCCGCGATCACCGGCAGGCGTCCGCCCCGCCACCCGTGATCGTCCTGGTCTGTGCTCAGCGGAGTCTGTGTTCAGCGGAGGCGGCGCAGGTAGGGGTCCCAGGAGCGGCGGGGCGCGAGCCGGACGCGGGCGTCCACGATCACCGCTCCGTCCGGGCGGACGATGGTCGGGTTGAGGTCGAGTTCGGTGATCTCCGGATGGTCGGACACCAGCCGGGACAGCCGGATCAGCACCTCCCGCAGCCGCTCCAGATCGCCGGCCGGGCGCGCCGAGTGGCCGAGGAGCAGGGCCGACAGGCGCGGGGCTCGGATCAGCTCGTCGGCGTCGCGGGTCGTGAGCGGCGCCAGGCGGGCGGCGCGGTCGGCCAGGGCGTCGGCGTCGACGCCGCCGGCCCCGAAGATCACCACGGCTCCGAACACCTCGTCCTGGACGGCGCCGCACAGCACCTCGACGCCCTGTTCCGCCATGGCCTGGACGAGCGTGCCCTCCAGGTCCCCGCCGAACCGCTCGGACAGGCGGCCGAACGCGGCACGGACGGCGTCCTCCCCGTCCAGGCCGAGTTCGAGCGCGCCCGCCGCGGTCTTGTGCACGACATCGGCGGCGTGCGCCTTGAGCGCCACCGGGCGGCCCAGGTCGCGGGCGGCGGTGGCGGCCTCGTCCTCGGTGCGGGCCCACCGCCACGGGGCCACGGGCAGCCCGTAGGACTCCAGCAGGCGGTACGTCCCGGCGGGCGGCAGCCACCCGCCGTCGGGGGCGCCGTCCAGGAAGCCGCCGATGATGCCGGACGCCTCGTCCGGGCGCAGGCCGGGCAGCACGGGCGCCGGCTCCTGCGGGACGTCGCGGCGCCGCGCGTACGTCCAGGCGTGGGCGAGCGCGCGGGCGGCGTTCTCCGGGTAGGCGTAGCACGGCAACCCGTCGTCGTTGACCATGACCGTCTCGGCCTGCCCGAGCACCACCGCCGCCATCGGCTTGCGGCAGGCGCGCAGCGCGTCCCGCAGGTCGCCGAGCGCGGTCGGGGCCACCAGCGCCAGCACGGCGTCCACGGAGTCGTCCGCGGCGAGCAGGTCGAGGGCGTCCCCGAACACGTCGGCGGAGACGGCGGCGGTGGTGTCGACGGGATTGGCGACCGCCGCGCAGGACGGGAGGATGTCCGCCAGGTAGCGGCGCGTGGCCTCGTCCAGGACAGGGACGGTGAGTCCGGCGTCGGCGCAGGCGTCGGCGGCCAGCACCCCGGCGCCGCCCGCGTTGGACAGCACCGCCACTCGCGGCCCGGCAGGCGGCGGCTGGGTCGCCAGCAGCGCGGCGGCGTCGACCAGCTCGCCGAGGTCGTCGGTGGCCACGACGCCGGCCTGCTCGAACAGCGCCCGGCGGGTCAGCTCCGGGGTCGCGGCGGCGGCGGTGTGGGAGGCCGCCGCCCGGGTGCCGGGCGCGGACCGTCCGGCCAGGACGGTCAGCAGCGGCATCGTCGCGGCGACCCGGCGCGCCGTCCGGGCGAACTTGCGGGGGTTGCCGAACGACTCCACGTGCAGGATGCCGAGCCGGGTCGTGTCGTCCGACTCCCACCACATCAGCATGTCGTTGGCGCTGACGTCGTACTTGTCGCCCACGGAGGCGAACGTCGAGACGCCGATGCCCAGCCGGGACAGCTCTTCGAGGAGGGAGATCCCGACACCGCCCGACTGCACCGCCACACCGGCGGCCCCCGGGACGGGCCTCCGGGCGCCGAACGTCGCGTCCAGCCAGACGCCGGTGTTGGCGATGCCCAGGCAGTTCGGTCCGACGAGCCGCATGCCGTGCTCCCGGCAGGTCGCCAGCAGCGCGCGCCCCTGGCCGGCGGTGAACCCCGAACTGATCACCACGAGCGTGGGGATCCCGAACCGCCCGCACGCCGCCGCCACACCGGGCACCGAGGGCGCGGGCACCGTGATCACAGCGAGGTCCGGCGCCTCGGGCAGGTCGGCGAGCGTCGCCACGCACGGCGCGCCGTGCAGGTCACTCCCCGCGCAATGCGGATTCACCGCGTACACGGCGCCTTTGAAACCGCCCGCGACGATGTTGCGCAGCAGTTCGGCGCCGACCGTCCCGCGCCGGCGCGACGCCCCGATCACCGCCACCGACCGGGGCCGCAGCAGCGGTTCCAGGCTCGCCACGTCCGCGCGCCGCTCCCGCTCCGCGACCGCGTCCAGGTACGCGTCGCCGCAGCCGAGCGGGATCGTCACCTCGACGACACCGCCGGACGTCCGCCGCCGCGCCGGCATCCCCGCGTCCGCGAACACGCGCAGCATCGCGCTGTTCTCCGGCAGCGTGTCCGCGCGGAAGGCCACGAGCCCGCTGTCGCGGGCCAGCGACCCGAGGTGCTCCAGCAGCAGGGTCCCGACGCCGCGGTGGTGCATCCGGTCGGCGACCGCCATCGCGACCTCCGCCTCCCCCGGCACCCCGGTCGGCTCGTACTCCGCGACACCGACCAGGTCGCCGTGCAGCCAGGCGCCGAGGGCCGCGTGATCACTGCCGTCCGTCCGGCAGACCCGCCGGGCCACCTCGCCCGCCATGGCCCGGTTGAGGCCGAAGAACCGCAGGTACAGGCTCTCCTCGCACAACCCCTCATGCAGGTCGCGCACCGCGTCCAGGTCCGCCGCGCCGAGCCGCCTGATCTCGATCTGCACGCCGTCGGTCAGCAGCGCGAACGCCCGCGCGCCGGAATGCCGCTCCGTCATGTCTCCAGCGTCTGACGGGACGCCCCCGCAGATCATCGTCCCAAGGTCACCGGCGATCGGGACCATGGTCCCTTGCCGTGACGGCACGTCAGTCGCCGCTGAGGACGTCCGCGACCGGACGCCGCCGGCTCGGCGGGCGACGCGCCGCGCGGCCGAGGCGCAGCACCATCTGGGGATGCCCGCAGGCCAGGTCGCGGCGGACCGCCGCCCGCAGATAGGGCAGTTCCAGCGGCTGCGTGTGGAAGGCCGCGCTCACGTCCAGTGTCGCCGCGTGCAGGAGCACGTGCTGGAGCGCCTGGCCGGCGAGCAGCCAGTCCACACGCCTGTCCTCACGGGTGGTCAGCACGGCCACCGTCCCCAGGGCGGCGGACGCGGTTTCGCAGTCGCCCGCCTCGCGCTGGAACCCCCATGGCGCTCCGGCGGTGAGGTCACGCGAGGGGAACTCCAGTCCGTCCGCCGGGGCCGGGGAGGGGGCGGGCGCGACGCCGTCGAGGCGCCCGGTGCCCGCCGGCGCCGTCCAGGCCAGCCGCTCGCCGAGGATGCGGGGATCGCGGAGCTGGACCACCTCGGCGGCCTGGACGTGCTCGGCGAGCTGCCTGCGCTGCCCCTCGTCCTTGACGACGCGGAGGCCGGCGCCCTCGTACCGGGCGATGCCGGCCAGCACGGTCGGCAGCATGGGCGGCAACGGGACCGCCAGGAACCGCCCGCGATGCGTGTGACGGAGCCGAATCGTCCGGTAGAGCAGTTCCTCGTACGGCCGCGGGACCGTCCTCGTCCCCCAGACGATCCGGGCCAGCAGGTCGGGGTAGGCCGGATTCGGCAGCAACCGCACCCGCGGCGTGAAGCCGAGGCGCCGGACGGCCAGCCGCGCGTTGAACAGGGCCGCGCCGCAGCTGATGAGCATCTCGCGCCCGGCCGGGTCGGCGACCGGCAACTGGCGCGCGCGGTCGGCCCACAGCTCCAGCCCGTCGGGGCGCTCGACGATCCGCCACGGCTGGGTGTTGTTGATGGACGGCGCCAGGACCGCCGCGCGGGCGACGAAGCGCGCCGCCAGATCAGTGCGTTCGCTTCCGAGAGGCTTCGCGGGCGCGTCCCAACGCTCCGCCGGAATTCGTGCGGTGCTGACCATCTCGATGACCTCCAGCCGTGAGTGCCCGGCACTCACAGCCTGCGGGACCGGCGTCGAGACGGCATCGTGTCCAAGGTCCTCTCCGCACGGACCTTCGGCCCCTCAGCTTCCCAAGGTCTCCGCGTGATCCGGGACGTAGGTCTGCTCGTCTCGCGGCGGCCGCTCGTATCCCTTGGACGGGGGACGTTCCGGCAGCTGGAGCGGCGGGCGCTCCACTTCCCGGTAGGGAATGCTCGACAGCAGGTGCGAGATCATGTTGATGCGCGCACGGCGCTTGTCATCGCTCTCGACCACGAACCAGGGCGCCTCGGGAATGTCGGTGTGGACGAACATCTCGTCCTTGGCCCGCGAGTACTCCTCCCAGCGCGAGATCGACTCCACGTCGATGGCGGACAGCTTCCACCTGCGCATCGGGTCGTCGAGCCGGCTGCGGAAGCGGCGTTCCTGCTCGGCGTCGCTGACCGAGAACCAGTACTTGCGCAGCAGGATGCCGTCCTCGACCAGCATCCGCTCGAAGATCGGGCACTGGTGCAAGAAGCGCCGGTGCTCCTGGGGCGTGCAGAATCCCATGACCCGCTCGACTCCCGCGCGGTTGTACCACGACCGGTCGAACAGGACGATCTCACCGGCCGCGGGCAGGTGCTCGACGTACCGCTGGAAATACCACTGGGTCCGTTCCCGGTCGCTCGGCGCCGGCAGCGCCACGATCCGCACGACGCGCGGGTTGAGGTACTCGGTGACGCGCTTGATGGTGCTCCCCTTGCCGGCGGCGTCGCGTCCTTCGAACACCACGGCGACGCGCGCGCCCTCCGCGCGCACCCACTCCTGCAGCATCATCAATTGCTCCTGCAGCCGGAGCAGCTCACGTTCGTAGACCTGCCGGGGCAACCGCCGGGGACCACCCATACCGCCTCCAAGCCTCGGGTATACGCCCTCCAGTCTGGCCGACCCGCGCTTCGGGAGGCAGTCCGCCCCGGATCCCCGGCTCGCCTGCGAACGGCGGCGCCACCCCGGCCAAGGCGCCGCCGAACGCGCTAGGCCCCCGTGTTCTGGGGCGCGTGGACGACCATTACCGGGCAATGCGCGTGCTGCACCAGAGCCTGGCTGACCGATCCGAGCAGGAGGCCGCGGAAGCCGCCCAGCCCCCGCGACCCGACGACGAGCAGACGCGCGTCCTGCGAAGCGTCCAGCAGCACCTCTCGCGGTGCCCCGACCACGACTTCCGCCCGCACGTTCACTCCGGGGTGGAGGACGCGGAAGGGGGTCGTCAGCCGGTCCAGGCGTGCCGTGGCGGCCTTCCGCATACCGGCCTCGTCCGCCAGGGGCGGGAGGCCCTCCACCGGGACCGACTCCCACGCCACCACCGCGTGCACGGAGGACCCGTGCAGTTCAGCCTCGGCGAACGCGATCGCCAGCGCGGCCGACGACTCCGCGGAACCGTCCACGCCGACCACGACCGCTCCCGCCTCCCTCACGTCGCCCCGGGCGATCACCACGGGGCAGGAGGCGTGCGCGACCACCTGGGCGCCGACCGATCCGAGCACCAGCCCGGCGAACCCGCCGAGGCCCCGCGGCCCCAGGACGATCAAGGTGGCGCTCTTGCCCGCCTCGATCAGCTTGGCGGCCGGCTGACCGCATTCGAGGACGCCCTGCACCGGTACGTCGGGCGCCTGCTCGCGGACGTGCTCGATGCCGCCGTCCAGGGTCTTCTGCGCCAGGGCCTGCAGGTCCAGCATCGGCATGGCCATCGAGCCGCCGATGTAGTACTGCCAGGCGTGGATCACGGTCATCGGGAGGTCGCGGATCCGGGACTCCTCGGCGGCCCAGTCCAGGGCGCGGATCCCGTTCTCCGAACCGTCGTACCCGACGACGACACCGGTGGCCGCCTGCTCGCTCATGCTCTTCTCCCGCTCTCGCCGACCCGTCGATCTCCCACATGAGCAGCCTTGCCCGCGATGGCCTCGTCCAAGAGGGGCCTCAGTCCGGAACAACAGGGACCTTCGGCCCGCAATCGCGCCAGGGTGCCGGGGCGGGCCGAACGGCTCTGCGGGGTGATGACGAAGGTCCCTAGGGCGGACGCCGGCTGTGGATCAACGTTGGTGGTGATCCCTTCGCATGAGGAGGCCGACGTTGTCCAACACAGTCGCCGACCAGTTCGACATTGAGGTCACCACCCTGCGGGACGTCCCGCAGTCGGACGTGCAGCACATCCGCGAGGTGGTGGCGCGGGTCCTGGCGCACGCCCCGCGTCCGGTGCTGTACGCCAAGGCCACGCTCAATGTCCTTCCCGACCCCGCCGTGCCGCGTCCCTACCTGGTCTCGCTCCGGGTCGACCTGAACGGGCTGCCCGTGAACGCCTACGCCTCGGCCACCTCGATGTCGGAAGCCGGCAGCCTGGCCGCCGCCCGCCTGCGCGCCCGGATGCAGCACGTCGCCCGGTACTGGACGACCCGCCGGAAGGGCGACCGGACAACCACGGCCAACAGCCGAGCCCGGCACTGAACACCTTCGCGATCACCGTCTCCCCTGGCCGGGCGCCACCCCGGCCAGGGGATCGTGGTCCGCGAGAACGGCCTAGTGCCTCTCGTACCAGGACGCCGCCACACCGCCGGCTCCGTGCGGAAAGCGGGACGGGGCATCGCCGTCCGCGACGGTCTCGGGGAGTTCCGTCAGCCGCGCCTGCGCCGTCTCCAGGCGCTCCACGACGAGCTCGGCGAAGCGGCGCGTCAGTTCGTAGCCCATGGAAGGGTCGACGGCGCAGAGCGTCCGGACGAGCCGTCCGTCGAACTCGATGGCCCGCACCGGGGTGGTCGCCACCCCGCCGAAGTGCCACTGGTGCGGACGGAAGAGCCACGACCAGCCGAGCACCGAGCCCGGACCGAAGGTGTCGATGATCACGGCGCCGCGCCGCGGCGCGTGCAGGTCGACGATCACGGTCCCCTCCAGCAGGAGCCAGAAGCGCTCCGCCGGATCGGACTCGCTGAAGATGCGCCTCCCCGCCGCGAACTCGGTGAACCGGGCCGCCGTCGCCAGCCTGCGCAGGTCGGCGCTCCTCATGCCGTCCAGGAACGGCTCACGCGCGAGATCCGCACCGGTCACGGTACGCATCCGACTCACCCCCTCCTACGTTCCCTCTCAGTCCGCCGGCGCCGTCACCGGGTGCGGTTCGGGACGACGGCGACCGTGCACGGGGCGTGCTTGAGCAGCGCGTCGCCCGTCGCACCGAGGGTCAGCGGCTCCACGACCCCGGTCCCCCGCGCGCCCACGACCATCAGCGTCGCGTCCTCGGCCGCCTGGAACAGCGCCTCGCGCGGCGACTGCAGCACCAGCGACGTCATGGCCTGCACCTGCGGGTACTTCACCCGCCAGGGCGCCACGGCGCGTTCGAGCACGGCACCGGCCGCGCGGCGCAGCCTGTCCTCGTCGCCGAACAGCGAGAGGTCTCCGTCGGGGGCCGCGCCCGGCTCCCAGCATCCGTACACCGCGCGCAGCCGCCAGCCGCGCAGCGCCGCCTCCTCGAACCCGAAGGCCAGGGCGACGTCCGCGCCCGCGGAGCCGTCCACGCCGACGACCACCAGGCCGTCGCGCGGCGCCGCCGACCGGACGACCAGCACGGGGCGGTCGGCCTTGGCCGGCACCCGCAGCGCCGTCGAGCCCACCGGCATCTGGTCCGGCTCGTGCGAGCCGACCACGATCAGTTCGGCGTCCCCGGCCTCGTTCAGCAGGGCGGGAGCCGCGCTGCCGTCCTTCAGCCGCTTGTTCACCTTCAGGCCCGGCGCCAGCTCCCGCGCGAACGCCACACCGTGGTCGAGGAGATGCTCTCCCATCCGGCGGATGGTGGCCTCGCCCTCGTAGTCGATGTAGCTGATCGGGTACGGCCAGCGCCAGGCGTGGCACACCGTCAGCGGCAGCCGCCGCAGCTGTGCCTCCCGCACCGCCCACCGCACGGCCCGCTCGCTCTCGCTGGTTCCGTCGTAGCCCACGACCACATGGCTCATGACGTCCTCCTCGTTCCGACATCTCCATCCCACCTCCGGGCCGGCCGCCTTCACAGGGCCGAAGGACCCCCGCTCACCGGGACCTCCGCCGCCGCATCGGACGGCCCCGATCTCGGCCTCGGCGAGACGCGGTGGAGGTCGAAGGTCCCCTACCCACGAGGACGGACGGCTCTGACCTACGGCCATCCGGCGAGGGAGGGTGGAAGCGACTCAAGGAGGTCGGCGATGTGGGTCATGCCCGAACACCGGTCCGTTGTCGTCGGAGTGGACGGTTCCCCCAACTCCATGGCCGCGCTGCGGCGCGCCGCCCGCGAGGCCCTCGAACGGCACGCGCGGCTGGACGTCGTCCGCGCCATCGAGACCGACGGGGCCACGGCGCCCCGCCCGTTGCGGACCGCGCGGGAGTGGCTGCGGCTGCGGCGCCTGGTCGCGCACGCGATCCCGCGCGCCCAGCACCTCAACACCCGGCTCCGGATCGTGCACGGCGCGCCCGGCGAGGCGCTCGCCCACGCCGCCGCGCATGCCGAACTGCTGGTCATCGGCGCCCGGGTGCACTCCGAACACGGCAATCCGCTCGGCGGCGACACCGTGCCGGTCGTCCGCGAACGCGCACGCTGCCCGCTGGTGATCTGCGCCGACCACACCACCGAGTCAACGGCACTGTGAACCCCGGGAGGGCATCATGCAACGCCGCACCGTCCAGGACGTCATGACCAAGAGGGTCGTCACGGTCACCGAGGAGACCCCGTTCACCGAGATCGCCGACGCCATGGCCGAGCACCGCATCAGCGCTGTGCCCGTCCTGGGCGTGACGGGCCGGGTGACCGGCATCGTCACCGAGGCGGACCTGCTCCGCAAGCAGGAGTACAAGGACGACGGCGCCGACCACCGGCCGCTGCGGGCCAGGCTGCGGCGCCACGCCGACGCGGAGGCCAAGGCCGCCGCCGTGGACGCCCGAGGGCTGATGAGCACGCCCGCCGTCTCCGTCACCCCGCACACCTCGATCCCCCAGGCCGCGCGGCTGCTGAACGCCCACGGATTCAAGGCGATGCCCGTCATCGACGGCGACGGCCGGCTCGCCGGCATCGTGGCCCGCCGCGACCTGCTGTCCGTCTTCCAGCGGTCCGACGCCGACATCCGCGACGAGGTCATCCAGGACGTCCTGATCCACAAGCTCTGGCAGGATCCCGCCGAGCTGCACGTCCGCGTCCAGGAGGGCGTCGTCCACCTCACGGGGCGGGTGGAGCAGAAGAGCCTCATCCCGATCGTCGTCCGCCTGACCGCCGCCACCGAAGGCGTCGTGGACGTCGTCCACACCCTCGGTTACGACCACGACGACACCCGTCGCACCACGTACCCGAGAGCGTGACTTCAGCGTCCCGCGAGCGGCGCGAGAGCGCCTGCCCTTAGGAAGTCTGGATCAACCACCCTCGTCCAACGCTGCGGTGCGTTGGACTGGCGCGAGGGTGATGCAACAGCAGGACGCCCGCCGGGTGGGGCGGGCGTCCTTGAGGGGCGTTGCTGTCGGCTACTTGAGGAAGGGGAAGCGCTTGGCCAGGGCGGTGCCGCTCCACCAGCGGCCCAGGCCCAGGGTGTCGCCGGCGCTGACCAG
>NZ_JBFARO010000179.1:0-13979 GCF_040677125.1 Actinomadura sp. NPDC049382 | reverse complement strand
CCTTAACCGGGAAGAGGTCCCGTAGCGACGACCTCAGCCCGTCACCTCAGCCACGCGACGACCCGAACCATCGCGATCGCTGCATCGCTTCGGCTCGCCTGGCGGCTTGCTGCGCGATCAGGTTCTTGCTTCGCTCGAACCTGCCTTCGGACGCGATCGCGATGGTTCGGGTCGTCGCGTGGCTGAGGTGACGGGCTGAGGTCGTCGCTACGGGACCTCTTCCCGGTTAAGGGTTCCTTCCCGGTTAAGGGTTCTCCGCGCCGTTGACGGCTTGGCGCAGGTCGGCCAGGCGGCGGGTCAGCTCGTCGTAGTCGTCGCGGCGGGCGGGCGGGACGTGCTTGCCGACCACCTCGGCCTGCTCCTCCACCGCCGCCAGGCGGGCCCAGACCTGCTCGGACGGGTCGGCGCCGGGCTGCTCGTCCAGGCGCCGCTGCTGCTCGCGGAGCAGCGCGGCCTGCTCGCGCAGCAGGGTCGTCTGGTCGCGGAGCTGCTTGTTCTTGTTGTGCAGCTCCACGAACACCGACACCTTGGCGCGCAGCACCCACGGGTCGAACGGCTTGGAGATGAAGTCGACCGCGCCCGCCGCGTACCCGCGGAACGCGTAGTCGGGGTCGCTGTTCACGGCCGTGAGGAAGATGATCGGCAGGTCGCGGGTCTTCTTGCGGCGCTTGATGTCGCGGGCCGTCTCGAAGCCGTCCATGCCCGGCATGACGACGTCCAGCAGGATGACCGCGTACTCGTCGGTGAGCAGCGCCTTCAGCGCGTCCTCACCGGACCGGGCCCGGACCAGATCCTGGTCGAGCGAGCTGAGGATGGCCTCCAGCGCGATCAGGTTCTCCTCGCGGTCGTCCACGAGCAGGATCTTCGCCTTGTCGTCCACGCGCGCCTCTCCGATTCCGGTCCCCGCCGCCGCGGGCCGCGACGGGCCCACAGGGCGACCCTACTGCCCGGGTCTCTCCTCTCCTCAGCGGACGACGGAGGGTTGCAGCCAGTTCCTCATGACGTCGAGGAGATGGTCCACGTCCACGGGCTTCGGCACGTAGTCCGACGCGCCCGAGGCGAGGCTCTTCTCCCGGTCGCCCTTCATCACCTTGGCCGTGATGACGATGATCGGCAAGTCGGCGAACTGCGGCATCTCCCTGATCGCCGCCGTCGTCGCGTACCCGTCCAGGCCCGGCATCATCACGTCCATCAGGACGACCGCCACGTCCGGGTTGCGGTGCAGCAGGTCGATCCCGGCCTGCCCGTCCTCGGCGTACAGGACCTCCATCCCGTAGCCCTCCAGCACGCTGGTGAGCGCGAACACGTTCCGGACGTCGTCGTCGACGATCAGCACCTTGCGGCCCGACAGGACGGTGTCGAGGAAGTCCGCGGGGGGCTCCTCCACCATGCCGTTCAGCGCGGCCTCGGGCTCGGTCGCCGGGGGCACCGGCTCGGCCGCCGGCCCCGCCTCGGCCTTACCGGCGGGAAGCGGGCGCACCACGGCGCCGTTGCCCTTCTCGGCGCCCGCGCCGAAGTCGACCTCCCGGCCCCCGCCGATCGCGTCCGCCTGGGGCTCCGGGCGGCGCCGGTCCTCCCGCTCGCTGTACTGGGCGGGCAGGTACAGCGTGAACACGCTGCCGCGGCCCGGCTGGCTCTCCGCGTGGATCTCCCCGCCGAGCAGCCGCGCGATGTTCCGGCTGATCGACAGGCCGAGGCCGGTGCCGCCGTAGCGGCGGCTCGTGGTCCCGTCGGCCTGCTGGAACGGCTCGAAGATCTCCTGCAGCTTGTCCGCGCTGACCCCGATCCCGGTGTCGATCACCCGGAAGGCGATCACGTCCGGGGTGTTCCACAGCGCCGGCAGCGTGAAGTCGATGTCGCCGGCCCGCTCGATCAGCAGCCGGACCTCGCCCTCCGCGGTGAACTTCACCGCGTTCGACAGCAGGTTCCGCAGCACCTGCTGCAACCGCTGCTCGTCGGTGTTCAGGGTGGCCGGGACGTCCGGCGCGACCTCCACGCCGAACTGCAGGCCCTTGTCGACCGACAGCGGCCGGAACGTCGCGTCCACGTAGTCGACCAGCGACGACACCGCCAGCCGCTGCGGGTGCGCCTCCATCTTCCCGGCCTCGACCTTCGCCAGGTCCAGGATGTCGTTGATCAGCTCCAGCAGGTCGGTGCCGGACTCGTGGATCGTCCGGGCGAACTCCACCTGCTTGCCGGTGAGGTTGCCGTCCTGGTTCTCCGACAGCAGCTTGGCCAGCACGAGCAGGCTGTTCAGCGGCGTGCGCAGCTCGTGCGACATGTTCGCCAGGAACTCCGACTTGTACCGCGAGGAGATCGCCAGCTGCTCGGCGCGCTCCTCCAGCGTCCGCCGGGCCTGCTCGATCTGGAAGTTCTGGATCTCGATCGCGCGGTTCTGCTGGGCCAGCAGCGCCGCCTTCTCCTCCAGCTCG
Organism: Actinomadura sp. NPDC049382; assembly: GCF_040677125.1. Taxonomy (NCBI): domain Bacteria; kingdom Bacillati; phylum Actinomycetota; class Actinomycetes; order Streptosporangiales; family Thermomonosporaceae; genus Actinomadura; species Actinomadura sp. NPDC049382. The sequence goes on along the minus strand of NZ_JBFARO010000179.1, from coordinate 11,547 downwards.
GTGTTGGAGTGCCGCAGCTCGCCCTGCTGGCGCTGCAGCTCGTCCGACCGCTCCTGGAGCTCCTGCGCGAGCCGCTGCGACTCGCCGAGCAGCGCCTCGGTCCGCGCGTTGGCGCGGATCGCGTTCAGCGTCACCCCGATCGTCTCGATCAGCTGGCTGAAGAACGCCAGGTGGACGTCGGTGAACCGGCCGAACGAGGCCAGCTCGATCGCGCCGAGCACCTCGTCCTCGAACACGATCGGCAGCACGATGATATTGACCGGGGACGCCTCGCCGAGCCCCGAGCCGATCTTGACGTAGTCGGCGGGGGCGTCCGCGATCAGCAGCGGCCGGCGCTCCTGCGCCGCCTGCCCGACCAGGCCCTCGCCCAGCGCGAACCGCACCGCACCGTCCCGGCCCCGGCGCGTCCCGTAGCCGGCGATCAGCACCAGCTCGGCCTCCTCGCCCGCGGTCTCGGCCAGGTAGAACGCGCCGTACTGGGCGCTCGCCGTCGGGGTCAGCTCCCGCATGATCAGCTCGGCGACCTGGAGCAGGTCGCGGTGGCCCTGCATGAGGCCGCCGATCCGCGCCAGGTTGGTCTTGAGCCAGTCCTGCTCCTCGTTGGCGCGGGTCGTCTCGCGCAGCGTCGCGACCATCAGGTTGACGTTGTCGGACAGCTCGGCGACCTCGCCGCGCGCCTCCACGGTGATCGTCCGGGTCAGGTCGCCGGTGGCGACCGCGCTCGCGACCTCGCCGATCGCCCGCACCTGCGTGGTCAGGTTCCCGGCCAGCTCGTTGACGCTCTCGGTCAGCCGCTTCCAGGTGCCGGACACGCCCTCGACCTCGGCCTGCCCGCCGAGCCGGCCCTCGCTGCCGACCTCGCGGGCGACGCGGGTGACCTCGGACGCGAACGACGACAGCGTGTCGACCATCGTGTTCAGCGTCGTCTTCAGCTCCAGGATCTCGCCCTGCGCGTTGACGTCGATGCGCCGGGTCAGGTCGCCGTGCGCGACGGCGGTCGCGACCTGCGCGATGTTGCGGACCTGGTAGGTCAGGTTGGACGCCATGCCGTTGACGTTGTCGGTCAGGTCCTTCCACATGCCGCCGGCGCCGGGCACGATCGCCTGGCCGCCGAGACGGCCCTCGGTGCCCACCTCGCGGGCGACGCGGCTGACCTCGGACGCGAACGACGACAACGTGTCGACCATCGTGTTCAGGGTGTCCTTGAGCTGCAGGATCTCGCCCTGCGCGGTCACCTCGATCTTGCGCGTCAGGTCGCCCTGCGCCACCGCGGTCGTCACCTGCGCGATCCCGCGCACCTGGTTGGTCAGGTTGTTCGCCATCGCGTTGACGTTGTCGGTGAGGTCGAGCCAGACGCCGCCGGCGCCGGGCACGACCGCCTGGCCGCCGAGGCGGCCCTCCGTGCCGACCTCGCGCGCGACGCGCGTCACCTCGGAGGCGAAGGCCGACAGCGTGTCGACCATCCCGTTCACGGTGTCCTTCAGCTCCAGGATCTCGCCCTGCGCGTCGACCGTGATCTTCTTGCCGAGGTCGCCCTCGGCGACGGCGGTGGTGACCTGCGCGATGTTGCGGACCTGGTAGGTCAGGTTGGACGCCATGCCGTTGACGTTGTTGGTCAGGTCCTTCCAGACGCCGCTCACGCCTGGGACCCGCGCCTGGCCGCCCAGGCGGCCCTCCGTGCCGACCTCGCGGGCGACGCGGGTGACCTCGTCCGCGAACGCCGACAGCGTGTCGACCATCGTGTTCAGCGTGTTCTTGAGCTGCGCGATCTCGCCCTGCGCGTCGACCGTGATCTTCTTGCCGAGGTCGCCGTCGGCGACGGCGGTGGTGACCTGCGCGATGTTGCGGACCTGGTTGGTCAGGTTGTTCGCCATCGCGTTGACGTTGTCGGTCAGGTCCTTCCAGACGCCGCTCACGCCGCGCACGTTCGCCTGCCCGCCGAGCTGGCCCTCGGTGCCGACCTCGCGGGCGACGCGGGTGACCTCGTCGGCGAACGCCGACAGCTGGTCGACCATCGTGTTCACGGTGAGCTTCAGCTCCTGCAGCTCACCGCTCGCCTCCACCGTCACCTTGCGGGTCAGGTCGCCCTTCACGACCGCCGTGGTGACCTCGGCGATGTCGCGGACCTGCGACGTCAGCCGCGCCGCCATCACGTTCACCGACGCCGTCACGTCCCGCCAGCGGCCCGTCATGCCGCGCGCCGGCGCCTGCCCGCCGAGCCGGCCCTCCGTGCCGACCTCGCGGGCGAACTGGGTGACCTCCCAGGTGAACTGGTCGAGCAGCTCCACCATCCCGTTGACCGACTTGGCCATGCGCAGCAGCTCGCCGCGCATGGGCCGGCCGCGCACCCGCAGCTCGACCCGCTGGCTCAGGTCCCCGGCCGCGACCGCCTCCACCACCCGGCTCATCCCGGTCGCGAGGTCGGTGAGCTTGTCGATGATCGCGTTGGCGTCCTCGACGGAGGTCGCCCACGTGCCGCGCAGGCCGCCCGAGGCCAGCCGCCCGCGCAGCTTGCCCTCCCGGCCGATCTCCCGCCGGACGCGGCTGAGCCCGGAGGCCAGCTCCTGCTCGTTCTGCCGGATCTCCTCCAGGATCGCCGCGGCCTCCGCCACGGCGCCCTCGCCCGGCACGTCCAGCTCCGTCCTCGCCCTGCCGTCCCGCACGGCTACCAGCGCCTTCAGCAGCGGCTCGAGGTCGGCGTCGCTGTAGCGCGGGGTCGTGTCGCGGTACCCGCCGGGGCGGGCACGTGACGCGGTACGCGGCATTCTCTTCATCCTCCTGGCCCGCGATCGTCGAACATCCGGACACCTCGTCGAAAGCCCGGACGGAAGGGCCCCTCCCGCCGGGCCTCCGGCCGGCCTCCCTGGGCCCTCTGTTCCGGCCGCACCTGTACTCTACGTCGCCGGGCGGTGCCCGGACCCGTTCGCGGGTCTGCCGTGAACGGACGTCGATGACCGTGCATCCGCGCTTGTAGTCTTCGTGTTACGGTCTGTCGTGTCGTGGCGGGGGGTAGCGTTCATCGAGGCCGGACGCGTCACGGAAACCCCTTCTCGGCTCTCGTGGCCGCGCGGCCGACCCGTCTGCCACGATGGTCGGACGGGGGCAGAGACGCTTCGAGCAAGGGATGACGTTTGGATCGGCAGACGGCGTCGGCCACCTTCCCGTCCGCCGCCGCGGCGGTGGCGGACGCGCGCCGCTTCGTCCGGAAGGTGCTGGCCGACTGGGGCATGGACGAGGCCGCGGACGACGCGGTGCTGGCCACCAGCGAGCTCGCCACCAACGCGATCGCCTACGCCGGGACGTCCTTCGAGGTCTCCTGCCGGCTGGAGGACGGCGACATCAAGATCGAGGTCCGCGACCGGCACCCCACCCGGGGCATCGAGATGCCCGGCGTGACCGCCTCCAGCGGCCGCGGGCTGCCGTCGATCGCCCGGCTCGCCGCGTCCTGGGGCGTCTCCTACGACCACCGCACCAAGGGCGTCTGGTTCCGGCTGGCCCGTCCCGGCGCGCCGGCCGCCCCCGCCGAGGCCGAGACCGCCGCCCCCGCCGAGACCGCGGGCGACGTCGCCGGCCGCGGCCCGCAGACCCGCGAGCGCGGCCCGCGCGACCGCGAGCAGGCCCGCGAGGCCGCCGGCGCGCAGGGCCGCGAGGGCGCCCTCAGCGGCGACGTCGGCGACATGCCCGTCGCCGGCGACCGCCTGCTGCGCTCCCCGGCCGCCGTGGAGGCCATGGAGGACGGCGTCGCCACCGCACGCGAGATCCTCGGCGCCGAGGGCGCCGCCGTCCTGCTCACTGAGCGCGACGGCCGCATGATCATGGGCTCGTCCGCCGGCACCGCCGCGGAACTGCCGCTCGGCGAGCTGTCGGTGGCCGGGCTCGGCCCCGCCGCCCGCGCCGGATCCCCGTGGGTCGCCGCCGAGGCCGATCCGACCGCCACGGCCCTGCAGGCCCGCTCGGTGGCCGCCGCGCCGCTGGAGTCCCAGGGCCGCCTCACGGGCGTCGTGGTGGCCGTCTCGTCCGCCCCCGGCCGCTTCGACGAGGCCGACGGCGTCCGGCTCGGCCGGCTCGCCGACGAGATGTCGCTCTCCCTGGAGAAGGCACGGGTGGGGGAGTTGGAACGGTCCTGGCGGGGCTGGCTCAGCTTCGTCGCCGAGGCCAGCGACCTGCTCGCCGGAACCCTCGACCAGGAGCGCACGATGGCCCTGGTCGCCCAGCTCGTCGTCCCCCGGCTGGCCACCTGGTGCGCCGTCTACACCGTCGCCGACGGCGAGCCCGACCGGCTCGCCTACGTCTGGCACGCCGACGAGAACCGCGCCGACGGGCTCCGCGAGCTGCTGGAGCACGCGGGCGCCGCGCCGCCGATGGACGGCCCCGGCCCCTGGAACGGCCTGGCCACCGCCCCCGAGGAGGTCCGCGCCGCCGCCGGCGACACCGCCGCCGACCACGTCTACGCGTTCCCGCTGATCGCCCGCGGCCGGCGCATCGGCACCATCGTCATCGGCCGCCCGCCCGGCGACCGCTTCCCGCGCAGCGCGATCGAGCTCGCCGAGGAGCTCAGCCGCCGCGCCGCCCTCGCCGTCGACAACGCGCGGCTGTTCTCCGCGCAGACCGCCATGAGCAGCGCGCTGCAGCGCAGCCTCCTGCCGCCCGGCATCCCCGAGATCCCGGGCCTGGAGGTCGCCGTCGTGTACGAGCCGGCGGGGGAGGGCAGCGAGGTCGGCGGCGACTTCTACGACGTGTTCGAGAGCGGCCCCGGCCCCGGCGGGCCCGCGTCGTCGTCCCGCTGGCGGTTCGCGATCGGCGACGTGTGCGGCACCGGCCCCGAGGCGGCCGCCGTCACCGGCCTCGCCCGGCACGCGCTGCGCATCCTCGCCGCCGAGGACATGTCCGTCCCCGCCGTGCTGGCCCGGCTCAACCGGCTCATCCTCGGCGAGGGCGAGCGGGGCCGGCTGCTGACCCTGCTGCACGGCGAGATCGCGACCCGCCGCCCCGACGGCGTGCGGATCCGGCTGACGAGCGCGGGCCACCCGCTCCCGCTCGTCCTCGACCCGGACGGCGGCGTGCGCGAGGCGGCCACGGCCCAGGCCCTGCTCGGCGTCTTCGACGGTGTGGACTTCCACACGGACACGGTCGACCTGCGCCGGGGCGAGGTCCTGCTCTGCGTGACCGACGGCGTCACCGAACGCCGTTCCGGGAGCCGGCTGCTCGGCGACGGCGACGGCCTCGAACGGCTGCTGGCCGGCTGCACCGGGCTCAGCGCGGGCGCCGTCGCCGCCCGCATTCAACGCGCCGTGCGCGATTTCGGCCCGGAGCCCTCGAACGACGACATTGCCCTCATCGTTCTACGGGCGTCATGATGGAGACCAACAATCGGTAAGGTGGGGTGGCGTGGGGCTTGCCTTGCACACGACACGACAGGACGGCCGCGCGACGATCGCCGCGCGCGGCTCCATCGACCTGCACTCTTCCGAGGAGCTGCGCACTCGGCTGACCGAGCTCGTGGACGCGGGCGAGCGGGCGGTGGTCGTCGACCTCGCGGCGGTGGACTTCTGCGACTCCTCCGGTCTGAACGTCCTCGTCCGGGCGTACAAGCACGCGCGCGCCCAGAACGCGACGCTGACCGTCACCGGCGCCTACGGCCGCGTCGAGAACGTCCTGCGCACCACGGGGCTCGACCGGTTCCTGATCGAGGGCCCGGCGGAGGAGGCGGCGGCCGATGAGCGGTGAGTGAACACGATGAAGAACGGCGAGCGGGCGGAGTGACCGACCCGATGACCGAGACCACACTGCGCGCGGCGCCGCAGACCGAGGCGGTCGAGTACGCACGGCGCCTCGCCGCCCGCACCATGCGCACCTGGGCGCTGATGGACCGCGAGGAGCTCGTCACCGCGATCGTGGCGGAACTCGTCGCCAACGCCGTCCGGCACGCGGGGACGGCCCTGGAGCTGCGGCTGCTGCGCGGCACCGGCCGCGTCCGCGTCGAGGTCCGCGACCGCGCCGCCCAGCTGCCCCGGCTGACCGTGCCCGGCCCGCTGGACGAGTCGCACCGCGGCCTGTTCATCGTCGACCGGTTCGCGAACTCCTGGGGCGCCGACCCGGTGACCGGCGGCAAGGTCGTGTGGGCCGAGGTCGACATCTGACGCGGCTCTCCGCCCTGGAACGTGCCGCCGCGCGGCCCCTCCTGTGGGAGCGCGTCCATGCCGCCCGGCGACCTGGGCCCCGCCGGGCGGGGCCCAGGGGTCGCTAGGCCGACTTGCGGTACAGCTCCGCCACCATGAACGCAAGGTCGAGCGACTGGCCCCGGTTGAGCCGCGGGTCGCACGCCGTCTCGTACCGCTGGTGCAGGTCGGCCTCGGCGAGGCCGTGGCCGCCGCCGACGCATTCGGTGACGTCGTCGCCGGTGAACTCGATGTGGATGCCGCCCGGGTGGGTGCCGAGCGCCCGGTGCACCTCGAAGAAGCCGGCGACCTCGTCGAGCACGTCGTCCAGCCGCCGGGTCTTGTGCCCGCTGGGCGCCTCGAACGTGTTGCCGTGCATCGGGTCGCAGATCCACGCGACGGGCGCGCCGCTCTGGTGCACCTTCTCGATCAGCGGCGGCAGCACATCGCGGATCTTGCCGGCGCCCATCCGGGTGATGAAGCTGAGCCGGCCGGGCTCGCCGTCGGGGTTGAGTCGGTCGATCAGCGCCAGCGCGTCGTCCGCGGACGTCGTCGGGCCGAGCTTCACCCCGATCGGGTTGCGGATCCGGCGCAGGAACTCGACGTGGGCGCCGTCCAGCTGCCGGGTGCGCTCCCCGATCCACAGGAAGTGCGCGGAGACGTCGTAGGGGAGCCCGCTGAGGTGGTCGATGCGGGTCAGCGCCCGCTCGTACTCCAGCAGCAGCGCCTCGTGGCTGGAGTAGAGCTCCACCTCCTGGAACTCGCCTGGGCTCGCCCCGCACGCCTTCATGAACGTCAGGGCCCGGTCGATCTCGCCGGCGAGCTGCTCGTAGCGGCGCCCCGCCGGGCTCTGCTGGACGAAGTCGCGGTTCCAGGCGTGCACCTGGCGCAGGTCGGCGTAGCCGCCCTTGGTGAACGCCCGGCACAGGTTCAGCGTCACCGCCGCGCAGTGGTAGGCCTTCAGCAGCCGCTGCGGGTCGTTTCGGCGGGACGCGGCGTCGAACGCGAACCCGTTGACGGCGTCGCCCCGGTAGGCGGGCAGCTCCACGCCGCCGCGCACCTCCACGGGCTTGGACCGGGGCTTGGCGAACTGGCCCGCCAGCCGGCCGATCTTCACGACCGGCACGCTGGCCGCGTAGGTGAGCACGACCGCCATCTGCAGCAGCGTCTTCAGCTTGTTCTTCACCGCGTCGGCGTTCGAGCCCTCGAACGTCTCGGCGCAGTCGCCGCCCTGCAGGACGAACGCCTCGCCGCGCGCCACGTCCGCGAGCTGCGCCTTCAGCTGGTCGCACTCGCCGGCGAAGACGAGGGGCGGCTGGGTCGCGAGCTCGGCGGCGACCGCGCGGACCTCGTCGGGATCGTCCCATTCGGGCTGCTGGAGGGCGGGGAGCGCGCGCCAGGCGTCGAGGTCCCCGGTGACGGCGGAGGTACTCACCCCAGAAGGCTATGGCACCGCCCGCCCCGCCCGGAACGGCGAACCGGGCGGACCCGCTCGGGGCCGCCCGGTTCGCGACGGTATGGGGGTGCCGGTGCCGTCAGGCGGCCCGGCTCCCGGCCGCCGCGTGCTCCCGGCGGGCTTCGGGCGCGCCCGCCCCGCCCGCCGCCGGCGCGCCGGTCAGCGCCCTGCGGCCGCTCAGATCCGTCTCGTTCGCCAGCTGACGCAGCCGCCGCAGCGAACGGTCGGTGATCTGCCGGACCCGGTTGTGGCTCAAGCCGTACCGGGCGCCGATCTGGGCGTAGGACAGCGGCTGGCCGCTGTCCATCCCGAACCTGGCGCGCAGGATCGCGGACTCGCGCTCCGGCAGCCGGTCGAGCAGCCGCGCCAGGCCCTCGATGTCGTCCAGCGCCAGGATCTCCGCCTCCGGCGTGACGGCCTCCGGGTCCTCCAGGAGGTCGCCCATCGGCGTCTCGCCGGCGTCGTCGACGGTCGCGTCCAGGCTCGCCGGGTCGCGCCGCCAGCGCAGCAGCTCGTCCACATGGTCGGCGTCGGCGCCGATGGTCCCGGCGAGCTCCTCGCGGGTCGGCTCCCTGCCGAGTTCACGGCCCAGCTGGCGTTCCGCGCGCCGCAGCCGGGACAGCTCCTCCTCAACGTGGACCGGCAGCCGGATCGTGCGGGCCGTGTGGCTGAGCCCGCGGCCGATCGCCTGCCTGATCCACCATGTCGCATAGGTGGAGAACTTGAAGCCCCGGCGGTAGTCGAACTTCTCCACCGCGCGCATCAGCCCCAGGTTCCCCTCTTGAATGAGGTCGATGAGGGGCAACGAGTCGGTCGGGTATTTCCGGGCGATCGAGACCACGAGCCGCAAGTTGGCCTCGACGAAGCGCTGCTTCGCGCGCAGCCCCGCCGCGGCCAGCTCCTCCAGCTCCTCGCGGGTGGCGCCCGCGGGCACCCTCCCGTCCTCGAGGAGCTGCTCGGCGTACAGGCCCCCTTCGATCGCCTTGGCCAGATCGACCTCCTCCTGCGCGTCGAGCAGGGGGGTGCGGCCGATCCGGTCGAGGTACGCCCCGACGAGATCCTTGTCGGGGACGTCGACCCTGTCGCCCTTGGTACGGGTTGCAGCCATCCTGACCCTTCTCCGGTGCGATCTCCCTAAGGGGAGAACGCTAATTACCGCTCTGTGATTCCCGGGTGGGGAATACTGCGAGGCTGTGAGCCGCTCTACGACCTGATACCCCGACTGAGGAGAAACCGACATGGCGACCGTCACACTCACCGCTGACAACTTCGACGAGGTGGCTCAGGCCGAGGGCATCGTGCTCGTCGACTTCTGGGCCGAGTGGTGCGGTCCGTGCAAGCGCTTCGCCCCGGTCTTCGAAAAGTCGGCGGCCAAGCACGAGGACATCGTGTTCGGGAAGGTCGACACCGACGCGGAGGCCGAGCTGTCGCAGCGGTTCGGCATCAGGTCCATTCCCACGCTGATGGCGATCCGGGACGGCCTCATCGTGTTCGCCGAGCCGGGCGCCGTTCCCGAGCCGGTGCTGGAGAACGTGATCGAGCAGGTCCGCGGCCTCGACATGGAGGACGTCCGCCGGCGCGCGGAGTCCTGAGCCGGCCGCCGCGGGTTGCGCCGAGCCGACGCCCCGGGGTCGCCCCGGCGGCGAGTGCGCGGCACGAGGGCAAAGAACGGGGCGGCGGGGCCCGATGCCGGGCCGGCATGGACGATGATGGACGGATGCTCGCCGATGTCGTCCCATGCCTGGTGTGCCCCGTGTGCGGAGCCGACCTCGAACTGGCCGACCGCGGACTCTCCTGCCCCGGCGGGCATACCTTCAATGTCGCGCGGCAGGGGTACGCGAACCTTCTTCCGGGGAACGCCCGTCCGGGCACGGCCGACACCCCCGAGATGGTCCGCGCGCGCGACGCGTTCCTGAAGGCGGGCCATTTCGCCGAGCCCGCCGACCGCCTCGCCCTCGCGGTGTCCCGCGCCGCACCGTCCTTCGTCGTCGACGCGGGCGCCGGCACCGGGTACTACCTGGGCCGGATCCTCGACCGGGCGCCCGGCGCGGTCGGCCTCGCACTGGACATCTCCAAGCACGCGGCCAAGCGCGCCGCCAAGGCCCATCCCCGGGCGGGCGCCGTCGTCGCGGACCTGTGGCGCCCCCTCCCGCTGCGCGACGGCGCGGCGGACACCGTGGTCAACGTCTTCGCGCCGCGCAACGCGGCCGAGTTCCACCGCGTGCTCCGCGACGACGGGCTCCTGTTCACCGTGACCCCGTCGCCCCGGCACCTCGGCACCCTGGTGGAGCCGCTGGGGCTCCTCACGATCGACAAGCGCAAGGCCGAGCGGATGGACGCCGCGCTCGCGGGCTACTTCAAGTTCGATTCGCGCCAGGAGATCGAGACGGAGGCCGTGCTGACCCACGACGAGATCACCACGCTCGTCGGGATGGGCCCGAGCGCGCACCACGTCCCGGCGGATCTGCTCCGCGAACGGCTGCGGCCCCTACCGGACCCGCTCACCGCCCCACTGTCCTTCGTCCTGTCGACCTACAGGCGGCTCGTGTAGACGGCCGTCCGCGCTCTGGACGAGTTCGAGCAGCACCTGGGCCACTTCGCCGGGCTCCGTCACGTCGTGGACTTCGGCCTCCGGCATGTCTACCGCCTCGTACATGAACGAGACGAAGACGGACCGGGCCGCACCGCTCAGCAGCAGGCGCTGAAGCGCCTGGCCTGCGCGCAGCCAAGCGGCCGGGGAGTCACCACGGGTGGTGAGGACGGCACGCCGGCCCCTCGCCCCCGGAACGTCGGGGAGCGGGTGAAGGCCGGCCCCTTCCAGACGGGCCGCTTCGCCCAGCTCGTGCACGACGGGCAGGGGCGGCCGAAGCCCTGATGCGGGACGGTTCCCGGGGAGGGGCTTCAACGTCGCCGCGTAGAGGAGTCGTTCGGCGCGACTCACGCGATGGCGTCCCGCCAGACGCACCGAGGCGAGGACTGATGGCCGCCCGGGGTCGGGCAGTAGCCGCACCACGGCCGCGTACCCGAGCTGAGCCGCGGCAAGGCGAAGATTGACGAGGGCGGCGCCGCTGCTGAGGTGGAGGCCGCGTCCCGCGGGGTCGTGCATGGGCCGGAACCGGTCCTGGTCGGCGTGCAGCTCGATCGCACCGGGAACGACCTTGAACCGCCAGGCGTGCACGTCATGGATGGTCGGCCCCATCGTCGCGGCGACCACGAGGCGTTCGGCGGACGCGCGGATGGCGACGGGCACATTCACGAGGTGATCCTCCTGACCTCGGCGGACTGTTCGTGCCGGGAGCCGCTGCCCGCCCCCGGACCGCAGGGCGCCGTAAAGCGGGCTGTCCGCGCACGCTACATCACTGTGACCCGGCGCACGTAGTGCGTGAAAGGCGAGGTCAATGGGTCCGATGGTGTGTCCGGGTGACAAGAGGCGCGCGGGACGCGAGCACTCCGATTTGACGGTGCCCGCGGAGGACCATAATGTCTCCCGTGCCCCGAGAGACGCGGGACGCCGCAGGGCGGCCGGTCTCGGGGGAAGCCACCAGGAATAACCCGGCCCCAAGTTGGGTTGTTCTGCGGTGGAAGCCCCATTTGGGATGCGGGACGCCGACGAGGCGGCCGGCCCACGGGGATGGGACTCCAAAATTGGTTCGAGCGACGCTCGGGCTGGTGTAGGATACCGAAAAGCCCAACACGGGATGCAGGACGCCGCGAGGTGGCCGGCCCGCAGGGGCAACTCCTACGGATCGACCATCGCCAGGCTCACGGCCTGGGGGTGACTCGTCGCCGCGGGGGGACTGGGACGCCTCCGATCGTCAAAAAGATCTTCGCAGATCTACTTGACAGCGGGAGCGGAACAGGTAAGTTAGAAGGGTTGCCCCGGAGCCGGGGTCCGCGAGAGCGGGGTTCGGCGCGGTGGGTGTCCGTTTCTTG
>NZ_JBFARO010000178.1:0-14047 GCF_040677125.1 Actinomadura sp. NPDC049382 | reverse complement strand
CGCGATCAGCCCGCCCTCCTGCGCGGAGGTCGGCGGGCCACCGACGACGGTACCGCGCCCGGCGGCGTCGAGGGCGGTGGCCAGCGAGATCAGCCCCTTGGTCGCGGCGTCGCCCCCGGTGTAGTTGTACGGGGCGGCGGGCGCGACCATCACGGCGAGCGTGGCGTGCTGGCCCGGCTTGCCGCTGGTGGTGACGTACCCGGCCTCCTTGAAGCCGTTGAGGACGGCGCCGCCGACCGCGTCCTCGCGGCCGGACTTGGCGGGGTCCTTGGTGACGAGGGCGTTCGCCAGCACCATGCCCGCCTTGTCGTAGGCGCTCGCGTCGCCGGGGAAGGACACGTCGTCGGCCTTCAGCTGGGTGGCCAGCTCGTCGACGGTGGTCTGCTGGTCGGCGTCCAGGAGCTTCTTCTGGATCGTGACGCGGCCGGTGACGGCGGCGCCCGCGTTCTTCGCCAGCTCGCTGACCCGCTCGATGCTGTCGTTGCCGGCGCCCGGCGTCTCGATCAGCACGACCGACTGGTCCTTCAGCCGGTCGGCGACGATCTGGGGCGACAGCACGTTCGCGAACTGCTCCTGCCCCTTCACCTGGTGCTCCAGCTCGCGCTGCGCCAGCCGGGCCTGCTGGGCGGTCTTGGCCGCCGAGTTGGCCTGCTGGCGCAGGGTGTCGCTCACCGAGTCCGACAGGGTGGTGGAGCCCAGCACGATGCCGAGCGCCAGCGCGAGGAAGATCGCGACGATGGAGACGAGATGGTAGCGGAAATCGATCACGTGAAGAGTCCGGTCAGCCAGAAGACGAAGGCGTGCCAGCGGTCGGCGATCAGGGGACTGATGACGTCCCCCGCCGGGGACATGGCGACGGCCGTGACGATGGCGATGAACGCGCCGAGGACGAGGAACAGCAGCGACCAGGTGGAGATCCTGCTGCGGTAGAGCCTGCTGACGCCCTTGGCGTCGACGAGCTTGCTGCCCACCCGGAGCCGGGTGAGGAAGGTGCTGGCCATGCCGGCGCGGCCCTTGTCGAGGAACTCCACCATGTTGGCGTGCGTGCCGACCGCGACGATCAGGGTGGCGCCCTTGTCGTCGGCGAGCAGCATCGCGATGTCCTCGCTGGTGGCGGTGGCGGGGAAGACGACGGCCTCCTGCCCCAGCTCGTGGACGCGCTTCAGCCCGGGCGCGCGGCCGTCCCGGTAGGCGTGCACGACGATCTCGGCGCCGCAGGTGAGCGCGTCGTCGGACACCGAGTCCATGTCCCCGACGATCATGTCGGGGCGGTAGCCGGCCTCCAGCAGCGCGTCGGCGCCGCCGTCCACCCCGATCAGCACCGGGCGGTACTCGCGGATGTAGGGCCGCAGGGTCGCGATGTCCTCGCGGTAGTGGTAGCCGCGGACGACGATGAGCGCGTGCCGGCCGGCGATCTTCGTGGTGACGTCGGGGACGCCGACGCCGTCGATGAGCAGGTCGCGCTCGCGCTTGACGTACTCCATCGTGTTGGCGACGAACGCCTCCAGCTGGGCCGCGAGCCCCGACTTGGCCTCGGTCAGCGCCGTCTCGACGGTCTCGGCCGTCTGCTCGGTGCCCTTGGCCACCACGTCCTCGCCGCGGTGCACGGCGGGCCCCTCGACCCGGACCTGGTCGCCCTCGTGCAGCTTGGTGAAGATCTCCGGGCCGACGTCGTCCACCAGCGGGATGCCGGCGTCGATCAGGATCTGCGGGCCGAGGTTCGGGTAGCGCCCGGAGATGCTCGGCGCGACGTTCACCACGGCGCCGACCTCGCACGACACCAGCGCCTCGGCGCTGACGCGGTCGAGGTCGACATGGTCGATCACCGCGACGTCGCCGGGCTGCAGCCGCTTGGTCAGGTCCTTGGTGCGGCGGTCGAGCCGGGCCGTGGCGGTGACCCCGGACCGGCCGTCGTCGCGGCCGCGGCCGAGCGTGAGCACGCGCCGCGGCAGCTTCAGGGCCGGCCGGGCGCCGCGGTCGGCGCCGGGCTCGGCGGTGGGTGACGGGTCGTTCATCACCGACCATCCTGCCAGAGCGCCGCAGTGGACGCCGGAAGGCACGACTGTCCAGGCGTGTCCGATCGGGCACGCTCTGTAGCGTTTGCCGGGGCGCCGCGGCGGGCGGGGGCCGCGGCGGAGGACGGCGCGCTCACCGGTCGTCGGCGGCCATGGCGAGCAGCTCCTCGGCGTGCGCGCGGCCGAGCTCGGAGTCCTCCAGGCCGGCGAGCATGCGCGACAGCTCCCGGACGCGGCCCTCCCGGTCCAGCGCGGTGACGCCGCTGCTGGTCACGGTGCCGTCGTCGGACTTCTCCACCACCAGGTGCTGGTCGGCGAACGCGGCGACCTGCGGAAGGTGCGTGACGACGATCACCTGCGCGTTGCGGGCCAGCCGCGCCAGCCGGCGCCCGATCTCCACCGCGGCCTTGCCGCCGACGCCCGCGTCGACCTCGTCGAACACGAACGTCGGGACCGGGTCGGCGCCCGCGAACACGACCTCGATCGCCAGCATCACCCGGGACAGCTCGCCGCCGGAGGCGCCCTTGTGCAGCGGCAGCGGCGGCGAGCCGGGGTGCGGCGCGAGCCGGACCTCGACCTCGTCGACGCCGTGCGGGCCGTACTCCTCGGTGGGGGTGACGGTGACGGAGACGCGGGCGTGCGGCATCGCCAGGGCCGTCAGCTCCTCGGTGACGGCGCCGGAGAACCGCTCGGCGGCGCGGGCGCGGACCGCGGTCAGCTCCCCGGCCTCGGCGGCGAGCCGCTCGGTCAGCTCGGCGTGCTCGGCGCGCAGCTCCTCGATGCGGTCGTCGTCGCCCTCCAGCTCGGTGAGCCGGGCCGCGGCCGTGCGGGCCCACTCCAGGACCGCGGCGGCCGTGCCCTCCGCCCCGCCGTACTTGCGGACCAGCGCGGTCAGCTCGGCGCGCCGCTCCTGGACGGCGGCGAGCCGCGCCGGGTCGGCGTCCACGGACTCGGCGTAGGAGGCGAGGTCGGTGCCGACGTCGGTGACGAGGTAGCCGGCCTCGGCGAGCCGGTCGGCGAGCGCCGCCAGCTCCGGGTCGTGGTCGCGGACGGCGTCCAGCGCGTTGCGGGCCTGGCCGAGCAGGCTCGTGACGTTCGCGGCCTCGAACGCGGCGGCCGGGTCGCCGAGCAGCGCCTCGTGCGCGGTGTCGGCGGCGCCGCGCAGCGCGTCGGCGTGCCCGAGGCGCTCCTCCTCGGCGGCGAGGTCGGCGTCCTCGCCGTCCTTGGGGTCGACCTTCTCGATCTCCTCCAGGCCGAAGCGGAGCATGTCGGCCTCCTGGGCCCGCTCGCGCGCCCGCGTCGTCAGCTCCTCCAGCAGCGCCGTGACCTGCCGGTGCCGCTGGTACGCCTTGGTGTAGGCGCGCATCGGCTTGGTCAGCGCGCCGCCCGCGTACCGGTCGAGCGCGGCGCGCTGCCGCCCGGCCTGCAGCAGCCGCTGCTGGTCGGCCTGGCCGTGCACGGCGACCAGGTCGTCCGCCAGGTTGATCAGCACGCTCACCGGGACGGACCGGCCGCCGAGGAACGCGCGGGAGCGGCCCTCCGCCGACACCGACCGGGTGACGATCAGCGCGCCCTCGTCCAGCTCGCCGCCGGCCTCCTCGACCCGCTCGACGACGCGGCCGCCCGG
This sequence comes from Actinomadura sp. NPDC049382, assembly GCF_040677125.1. Classification (NCBI taxonomy): domain Bacteria; kingdom Bacillati; phylum Actinomycetota; class Actinomycetes; order Streptosporangiales; family Thermomonosporaceae; genus Actinomadura; species Actinomadura sp. NPDC049382. The sequence continues at coordinate 10,405 of NZ_JBFARO010000178.1, read as the reverse complement.
ATCGACGACGAGCCGCCCCTCGACCGTGGCGCGGCCCGCGCCCGGCCGGACCCGCTGCGGGTCGGCGCGGCCGCCGAACAGCAGCCCGAGGCTGGTGACCACCATGGTCTTGCCCGCCCCGGTCTCCCCGGTCACCACGTTGAAGCCCGGCGACAGATCGAGCACGGCCTCGTCGATCACTCCGAGGCCCTGGATCCGCACCTCATCGACCATCGGACGCACCGGCGTCACAACCCTCCGCAAACAGATCCCCGATCGGCGCCTGTGGAGATTATCCTCTCTGCCCGCCTGCCGCTCCCCCGGCCGATTCGCCGGAGCCGCCCTCCGGGCCGCCGCCCGGCCCCGGGACTGCGGTGCCGCCGCCGGTTCCGGAGGCGTCCCCGACCTGCGAATCCGCCAGCGGCGGGGACGGCCGGGACGGCTGCCTGACCCGCCCCCGCCAGCCCGTCACGGGCAGCCCGAACTTGGTGACCAGCCGGTCGGTGAACGGGGTGAGGTGCAGCCGGGCGAGCCGCACCGGCACCGCGCCGCGGCGGACCTCCACCCGCGCGCCCGGCGGCAGGTCGAGGGTGCGGCGCCCGTCGCACCACAGCACCGCGCGGGGCGTGCCGGGCAGCACCTCGACGGCCACCGACGAGCGCGGCGACACCACCAGCGGGCGGGAGAACAGCGAGTGCGCGCTGATCGGGACGACGAGCATCGCCTCGACCTCCGGCCACACGACCGGGCCGCCGGCGGAGAACGCGTAGGCGGTGGAGCCGGTCGGGGTGGCGCACACCACTCCGTCGCAGCCCCAGTTCGACAGCGGGCGGCCGTCGATCTCGGCGACGACCTCCAGCATCCGCTCCCGCTCGGCCTTCTCGATGCTCGCCTCGTTCAGCGCCCACGTCGCGCCCATCACCGTGCCGTTGCGGCGGGCGGTGACGTCCACGGTCATCCGCTCCTCGACCTCGTAGCGGCGGTCGCAGACCCGGTCGACGGTGGCGGCGAGGTCGTCGCGCTCGGCCTCGGCGAGGAACCCGACGTGCCCGAGGTTGACGCCGAGCAGCGGCGTGCCGGACGCGCGGGTCAGGTCGGCGGCGCGCAGCAGCGTCCCGTCGCCGCCGAGGACCATGACGACCTCGGCGTCGTCGGCCGCCGCCGCGGTGCTGGGCATGACCTCCACGCCCGTGCAGCCGATCTGGTCGGCCTCGGTGTCCAGGACGCGGACGCCGATCCCGGCCTGGCCGAGCCGCTCGATGACCAGCTGCGCGCTGCGGACGGCCTCCGGCCGCCCGGTGTGCGCCACCACCAGCACCGACCTCTTGCTCATGCTCTCGCCCCACTCCCCGGTGCGCTGCGGCCTGCAGACGTCTGGACGAACACCCCTCCCGCGGGGGTTCCCTTCTCGGACGTCCTCTGTACGTTCCGGGGACGGTCCACGTTCGGGGGCGCGCCGCTCACTTCGGCCCCTCGTCGATCGCCTTGGCGAGGGCGGCCTCGTCCAGCGGCGGGGCCCCGGCGCGCAGCCACAGGAAGTACTCGACGTTGCCGGACGGGCCCGGCAGGGGGCTGGCCGCCACGCCGAGGACGCCCAGGCCGAGCGTCGCGGCGTGCTCGGCGACGCCCCGCACGGCGTCGGCGCGCAGTTCCGGGTCGCGGACGACGCCGCCCGCGCCGACCCGGTCCTTGCCGACCTCGAACTGCGGCTTCACCATGACGGCGTAGTCGGCGTCGGGGGCGACGCACGCGCGCACCGGCCCGAGGACGAGCTTCAGCGAGATGAACGACAGGTCGCCGACGACCAGGTCGGGCGGCGGATCGCCGAGCGATCCGGGTTCCAGGTCGCGGATGTTGACCCGCTCCATGACGGTGACCCGCTCGTCGGTGCGCAGCGACCAGGCGATCTGCCCGTAGCCGACGTCGACCGCGTAGACGCGGGCGGCGCCCGCGCGCAGCAGGACGTCGGTGAATCCGCCGGTGGAGGCGCCCGCGTCGAGGCAGACGCGGCCCTTGACCTCCAGGCCGGGGAACGCCTTGAGCGCGCCCGCGAGCTTGTGCCCGCCCCGGGAGACGTAGTCGGGCCCGTCGGCGGCGTCCTCGACGACGATCGCCGCGGCTGCCTCGACCTGCGTCGCGGCCTTGGCGGCCCGCTGCCCGCCGACCCGGACCCGGCCGTCGGCGATGAGCCGGCCCGCGTGCTCGCGCGACCGCGCCAGCTTGCGGCGGACGAGCTCGGCGTCCAGCCTGCGCCTGGCGCTCACGGGCGGGGGCGCAGGGAGTCGGGGAAGGCGGGGCGCGGCGGCACGGCCGGGGCCGCCGCCGGGGCGGGCTCGTCCTGGGCGGCGGACACGAGGAGGTCCTGGAGCCGCCGGTGGACGTCCTCGAAGACCCGCACGTGCTCGGCGACGGGCAGCCCGCCCAGCCCGCCGAGGGGCGCGACGGCGGCGTCGACGCGCGGGTCGCCGGTCGGGTCGGGCGGCGGCGCCGCCGGGAACTCCGGCTCCGGCTCCGGCTCCGGCGCCGGCACCGGCGCCTGCGCGGCCTCCGCGGCCTCGTCGGACATCACTTTTACCTCCCAAACGGTCCCGGAGCGCCCGCCACGAGTCGCCTCCGGCTCATTCCGAACGCTACCGTCCCTGAGCGACATCGTTGCCGGACGAGGGGGGAACGGCCTGACCATGGCGAACGAGGACGACTGCCGCGCGGCGCTGGAGCGCATCGCGGCGCGGCTGGCGGAGGTGGACGGCGACCGGCTCGCCGAGCACGTCGTGGAGCGGACGATCAGCTGCCGCATCAGCGACCTCGGGCTGGCCTACCGCACCCGGCTCCACGCGGGCGGCCTCGACCCGTTCGAGGCCGACGGCGACCCGGAGTCGGCGCAGGTGCGCCTCACCGTGGGCAGCGACGACCTCGTCGCCATGGCCGGCGACGAGCTGCATCCGGCGAAGGCGTGGGCGGCCGGCCGCGTCAAGATCGAGGCGAGCTTCCTCGATCTGCTGCGGCTGCGGAGGCTGCTCTAGGGCCGGGCCGGGCCGGGCCGGCGGGCGGTCTAGAGCCGCAGGGCCTCCAGGGCGCCGGTGAGGGCCTCGGCGGGCGGCGGCGTGTCGCTCTCCCAGGCGGCGGACGCGAGGGCGCGCAGGCCGTCCCAGGGGTCGCCGGAGCCGGTGACGGTGAAGGCGTCGCCGTCGCGGCGGGCCGCCCAGTCCCGGCAGCGGTGCGCCCCGTCCGCGCGGACGGGCTCCGGGTGCGGGACGAGCAGCCCCGCCAGGTCGGCGGCCAGGAAGCTCGGGCGCCGGTGCGGCGGCGCGGTGAGGGCCCGCAGGGGGTCGGTGACGCCGGTGAACACCAGCAGGCTGTCGGCGCCGCCGTTCCAGGCGCCCTCGATGTCGGTGTCGAGCCGGTCGCCGACCACGAGCGGGCGCCGCGCGCCGGTGCGCAGGATCGACTCCTGGTGCAGCGGCCGCTCGGGCTTGCCGGACACGATGGGCTCGACGCCGGTCGCGGCCGTGATCACGCGGAGCAGGGCCCCGTTGCCGGGCTGCGGGGGGCCGTCGCCGCCGGGGATGGTCAGGTCACCGTTGGAGCCGACGAACAGCGCGCCCATGCTGACGGCCCGCGCCCCCTCGGCCAGCGTCCCGTAGGAGAGGTCCGGGTGGTAGCCCTGGACGACGGCGGCCGGGCGCCCCGCCGCGGTCGACACCGGCCGCAGCCCCTGCGCGTAGAGGGCGTGGCGCAGGCCCATGCCGCCGACGACGAGCACCTCCGACCCGGCGGGCAGCCGCTCGGCGAGCAGCCGCGCCGCGGCCTGCGCGGAGGTCACCACGTCGGCGGGCTCGGCGGGGACGCCCACCTCGGTCAGCAGCGCCGCGACGGCCGACGGAGTGCGGGAGGCGTTGTTGGTCACGAACGCCAGCCGCTGCCCGGCCGCGCGCGCCTTGGCGAGCGACTCCGCCGCCGCCGGGACGGGCCTGCGGCCGACGTAGACCACCCCGTCGAGGTCGAGCAGGGCGACGTCGTACGCCTCGCTCAGGGGACGGTCGCTGCCTTTCATCGCGCTCCTCATGCGTGCGATCGTACGGGGGTTGTTACCGACGGGTAAGGGCCGGGTCAGCGCCGGGCGTCGAGGGTGGCCCTGGCCTGCCGCAGCGCCCTGGCGTAGTCGGGGTTGTCGGGGCGCATGGCGGCGGCGAGCGCCAGCTGCTCGACGGCGCCCGCGAAGTCGCCGAGCCTGCTGAGCGCCAGCCCGAGCCCGAACCGGGCGTAGTCCTCGGCGGGCTCCTCCTCGACGATCCCGCGGAAGCTCTCGGCGGCCGCGCCGAACTGGCGGGCGCCGAACTGGGCGCGGCCGAGCGCCTCCCGGATGCTGTGCGACCCGGGCTCGGCCTCCGCCGCCCTGGCCAGCAGCTGCAGCGCGGCGGCGGCGCTGCCGGACCGCAGCAGCTCCAGACCCCGCGTGTACCACTCGTAGACCCCGCCGCCCGGCGAGGCCGCATGCTCGCCCGGGTCGGCGCCCGCTTCCGCGCCCCGGTCGGCGCCGGGGTTCTCGCTCGGGGAATCCTCCGGCCGCCCAGGCCCTTGACCACTCATATGGACCTCCCCTCGGATCATTACGACCGTACCCGCCGGGACGCCGCGCGCCCTCCGCTGAATACCATGCCCAGCGTGGACGACGACCTCTCCTCCGGCCTCGCGCCGGAGGAGTTCAGCGCCCGGATCTTCGGGACCGCGGGGCCGCGCACGGGCGGCGGCCTGGAGCTGGCCCCGTTCCGCGGCGTCCGCTTCGTCCCCGCGGTGGCGGGCGACCCGGCGGCGGTGACCATGCCGCCCTACGACCTGATCGACGAGGCGGCGGCGCTGCGGCTGCTGGCGGGCGGCGGGCACAACATCGTCCGGCTCAACCTGCCGCGCGCCGCCGGGGAGAGCTACGCGGCGGCGGGCGGCCGGCTGCGCCGCTGGCTGGCCGAGGGCGCGCTCGCCGCCGACCCCGAGCCGGCCCTGTACGTGTACGAGGCGGCCCGCGGCGGGACGGTCCTGCAGCGCGGCCTGATCGGCGCGCTGGGTCTGCGCGCCGAGGCCGACGGCGTCGTGCTGCCGCACGAGAACGTCTTCCCCGGCCCGGTCCGCGACCGGCTCGCGCTGATGACGGCCACGAACGCCAACCTGGAGCCGATCTTCCTGGTGTACGAGGGCGGCGGCGACGCGGCCCGGATCGTCGACGACGCCGCCGCGCACGCCCCGCTGCTGGAGTTCGACGCCGACGACGGGCTGACGCACCGGCTGTGGAGCATCACCGATCCCGCCGCGCACGCGCGCGTGGCCGCCGACCTCCGCGACAAGCAGGCCCTCATCGCCGACGGCCACCACCGCTACGCCACCTACCGCGCGCTGCAGGCCCGCCGCCACGCCGCCGGCGACGGCCCGGGGCCCTGGGACGCCGGCCTGGCGCTGCTGGTCGACTCGACGCGCTACCCGCCGCACCTGGGCGCGATCCACCGCGTCCTGCCCGGCCTCCTGCCGGACGAGGCGGTCGAGAAGGCGCGCAAGGTGTTCCGCGTGACCGACTTCACCGACGAGGGCGCCGCCGTGGCGGCCCTCGCCGCAGCGGACGGCCCCGCGTTCCTCCTCGGCGGACGCGACGCCCTGCACCTGCTCACCGACCCCGACGCGGACGCCCTCGCCCGCTGCCTGCCGTCCGAGCACTCACCGCGCTGGCGCGGGCTCGACACCGCCGTCCTGGACCACGTCCTCATCGGCGGCGTGTGGGACGTCCCGGAGAACGAGAACGCCATCGAAGTGGTGCACGACGACCCGTCCGCCGCCATCGCCCGCGCCCGGCACTCGGGCGGGACGGCGGTCGTCTTGAACCCGCTCAAGGTCGAGGACGTCCTCGCCGTCGCGGGCGGCGGGGAGCGCGTCCCCCGCAAGTCGACGTCGTTCGGGCCCAAGCCCCGCACCGGTCTCGTCCTGCGGCTCCTCGACCCGGACGCCTCCGAGAGGCCATGATCGGGGAATGGACACCGCGACCACGATCACGCCGCTCGGCGGGGACGTCTACGAGATCGACACCCGGATGGCCGGCTACAGCGGCATCACCGCCGGATACCTGATCCTGTCCGACCGGCCCTGCCTGGTGGAACCCGGCACGTCCGGCTCGGCGCCCGTGGTGCAGGCGGCGCTGCGGCAACTCGGCGTGGGGCCGGACGACCTGGCGTCCGTGGTCGTGACCCACATCCACCTCGACCACGCGGGCGGCGTCGGCGACATCGCGGAGATGTACCCGCGCGCGGAGGTCGTCGTCCACGAGAAGGGCGCGCGGCACCTGGCCGACCCGGCGCGGCTCATGCGCAGCGCCCGCATGGTGTACGGGGACAGCCTCGACACCCTGTTCGGCGAGCTGAAGCCCACCGACGCCGCCCGGATCCGGGCCGTCGAGGACACCGGCAGCATCGACCTCGGCGGCGGGCGGCGGCTGGAGTCGCACTACTCCCCCGGCCACGCCAAGCACCACGTCGGGCTGATGGACTCCCGGACCGGCGACCTGTACGTGGGCGACGCCGCCGGCATCTACATCCCGGAGACGGCGGACGTGAAGCCCGCGACGCCGCCGCCGGACTTCGACCTCGACACCGCGCTGGCGTCCCTCGGCAGGTTCCGGGCGCTGGGCCCGCAGCGGCTGCTGTTCGCGCACTACGGGCCCGTCACCGAGGTGGACGCCACGCTGGAGCGGTCGGCTGAGGAGCTGCGCGTCTGGGTGGACGCCGTCCAGGACGCCAAGGACCAGGACCTCGACCTCGACCACGCCGTCGCCATGGTCGTCGACCGGACCAGGCACCGCTACGCCATCATGAGCGACGACACCGACCCCGACCTGGTCGCCAAGTACGAGGTGCTGAACAGCGCGGAGAGCAACGTCACCGGCATCCTGCACGCCCTGAGCAGGCACGCGTGAGCGCTCAGCGGCGGAAGGGGCCGGTCACCTCGAACGTGCAGCCGTCCGTCCCGGCGATGAAGCCGCTCTTTCCGCGCTGGGACGAGAAGTACAGCCGCGACCCGTCCGGACTGAACGCGCACCCGGTGATCTCCGACTCGTCATGGCCGACGACGCGCAGGAACGGGGTCACGATCCCGTCCCTGGTGATGAGGTTGATCTCCATGTTGTCGCCGTCCTCGGCGACGTACAGCTCACCGGACGCGGTCGCGGTCACGGCGTCGACGCCGTGGAGGGGCGCCTCTCCTGTGGTGACCAGGTCGTCGTCGTAGGCGATGTCCAGACTCTCGTTGGCGGCGTCGTAGGCCCACACCCGGTTGTCGCCCTTCGTGGTGAAGTAGCAGACACCGTGCGTGTAGTAGCACCCCTCGCCGCCGTCGAAGCGCATGGCGTCCGCCACCTGCTCGCGGGTCGGCGTCAACCACAGCTGCGGGCTCGGTACCTTCGTCCACCGGACGGGGCCCGTCCCGGACCCGACCAGGACTTCGAGCGTCCCCGACGACAGGTCGCCCCACGTGTTCGGACGGAACCGGTAGAAGCAGCCGTCCCCCTGGTCCTCGGTCAGGTAGACGACCTTGCGCTCGGGGTCGGACGCGGCGGCCTCGTGCTTGAACCTGCCCATCGCCGGACGCGCCACCGCCGACTTCTGCCCGCGCGGGTCCGTCTCGTACACCAGGCCGAAGTCGTGCTCCTCGCACGACAGCCACGTGTTCCACGGCGTGGCGCCGCCGGAGCAGTTCAGCGTGGTGCCGTTCAGGATCCGGTACGCCGACGTCACCTTCCCGGTCGCGTCGAACCGGATCGCGGACACGCCGCCGACGACCGGGACCTCCGAGTTGCTGACGTAGATCCAGCCGTCCCCGTCGGCGAAGCACGCGCCGCCGTCGGGCGCCGGATGCCAGGTGTGGCGCGTGCCCTCGACGCGCTGCATCGACCGCGCCACGACCCGGCTCGTGAAACCCTCCGGCAGCTGCACGCCGTTGCCGTCCGCGGCGCCCGGCGGCCCGTACGGGCTCGGGCCGGGCTGTGCGGGCCCGGCGGCGAAGGCCCGCTGCCACAGGGCGCCGGAGAACGCGGTCGTGCCACCGGCGACGGCGGAGGCGCGCAGGAACGTACGTCGGTTCAGGGGCATGACTCTCCTCAAGGAGTCGATCTCCGCCGGACGTGTCCGGCGGCCCCCGAACGGCGCGGTCCCGTGAATATCCGGGAAACCTACCCGCCAGTCAAGTACCGGTGGTCAAGCCCCTGCCGGCGGCTCCTCCTCGGGCCCGCCGGGCCCGCCGGGCCGCTCCTCGCCGGTCGCCTCGGGCTCCAGGAACACCGCCGGGGCGTTCGGGGCGTCCCCTTCCCGCGCCTCCACCACCTCGGGCTCGGCGGGCTGGAACGCGATGTCGGTCGCCGCCGCCGGCTCCGACGCCGCACCGGAGTCGCCTTCGTCCTCCGCCTGCGCCGCGTCCTCGGCGTGCTCGGTCTCGTCGGCGTCCTCGGTCTCGCCGGCGTCCTCGGCGTCGTCGGCGTCCTCGGTGTCGAGGATGTGGAGCCCTTCGATCTCGGCGTAGCGCTCGGCGGCGTCGGTGTCCCCGTCCCGGTCCGCGGCGGCGGCCCGCGCGAACCAGTCGGCGGCCTCCTCGGCGCGCCCGGCCTCGACGAGCGCGTCCGCGTAGGCGTAGAACAGCCGCATCGACCACGGCCGGAGCCGCCGGTCGCGCAGCTCCGAGATCTGCAGGGTGACGACGGCGGCGTCGTACTGCCCCATGTCGCGGCGGACGCCCGACTCCACGATGCGCAGTTCGATGCGCCCCATCTGGTCGAGCTTCCCGGCCTCCGGCGACTTGATCAGGTCGAGGGCCCGCTCGGGCCGGCCGAGGCCCCGCTCGCAGTCGACCATCACCGGCAGGTACGAGTCGTCCCCGGCACCGAGCCGCCGGGCGGCGCGCAGCTCGGCGAGCGCCTCCGCCCATTCGCCCGCGTGGTAGGCCGCGATCCCCGCCGCCTCCCGGACGATCCCGACCCGGGACGCGAGCCGCCGCGCCGCCTTCGCGTGCTTGTAGGACTGCTCCGGCTCGTCCTCGGCCAGCCGTCCCGCCATCACGAGATGGCGCGCGACCTTGGCGGCCAGGTCCTTCGGCAGCGTGCGCAGCTCGACGCGCGCGTCGGCGTCCAGCTCCTCGCCGGTGACGTCGTCCGGCAGCAGCGGATCGTCGTGCGCCGGCGCGGGACGCTCGCGCTCCTCCGTCCGCGGCCGCCGGTCCTGCCGGTCGCGGGGCGGCCCGTAGGAGCGCCCGCCGTCCTGCGGACGCCTCTCGCCGCGCCCCTTGAACGGCGGCCTGCCCTTGTCGCGGTCGCCGGGACGCCCTTCGCGCCCGCCCTCGAACCGGCGCCCCGCCGGACGGCGCTCCTCGCGCCCCGGCCGGTCGTCGCGGTCCTTGAACCGGCGCTCGGGCGGACGTCCCTCGAACCGACGCTCGCCCTGCCCACCGGCCGGACGCCCGTCGCGCCGCGGCCCGCCGCCCTGGCCCTGCCCCTGACGGGGCCCGCCGAAGCGGCCCTCCTTGCGCTCGCCGGGCTTACCGCCGAACCGGCGCTCACCGGGCCTACCCTGCCCACCGTCACGCGGGCCGCTGAACCGGCGCTCGCCGGGCTTGCCCTGCCCACCGTCACGCGGACCACTGAAACGACGCTCACCGGGCCTACCCTGCCCGCCATCGCGCTGGCCACTGAACCGGCGCTCGCCAGGTCTGCCCTGCCCGCCATCGCGCTGGCCGCTGAACCGGCGCTCGCCAGGCTTGCCCTGCCCGCCATCGCGCGGACCGCTGAAACGACGCTCGCCAGGCTTGCCCTGCCCGCCGCGCGGTCGCTCGAACCTGCCTTCAGAACGGTCGTTCCGGGGCCCGCCGGGGCGGCCCTCACGGCGGTCGTCCGGTCGTCCCTCGCGGGATTCCGGACGCCGGTCATCGGAACGCTTGAACGGACGGCCGGGCTTGCGGTCATCGCGCTGCCCGCGCGAGTCCCGGTCCTTCCACCCGCCGCCCGCGGGACGGTCGCGTCCGCCCTGCGGACCGCCGGCGCGGGGCGCTCCACCGCGGGGGCCTCCGCCCTTGCGGTTCCCGGGCCCGCCCTGGCCGCCGCGGGGGCTGGCCCCGCGACGGGGCGGGGTGCCCCGCCGCCCGTTGTCGCCCCGCCGTTCGCGGCTGTCGTCGCCGCGGCCGTCCTCTTCCGCGCTCATCACGTCCGTCACTGTTCTTGATGGTGTTCGTGGATACTTCCAGCCTACTTTGGCCGGGGGCCCACATGCGTCGAGGGCCGCCCCGCGAAATAGGGGCGACCCTCGACCAATTCATGTCCGGCGGCGTCCTACTCTCCCACACGGTCTCCCATGCAGTACCATCGGCGCTGAAGGGCTTAACTTCCGGGTTCGGGATGGGACCGGGTGTT
>NZ_JBFARO010000177.1:0-14531 GCF_040677125.1 Actinomadura sp. NPDC049382 | reverse complement strand
GGGGTTCCCCCCCCCCCCCCGGCGGGGGGCGGGGGGGGGGCGCCCGGGCCGGCCCCCCCCCGCGCCCCCCCCGGGGGCCCCGGGGGGCCCGCCGCACTCCGAGGGCGATTTGCCCCGGTTGATGCGAAGAAGGGGATCCGAGATGAGCTCCACCGACGGCCGTCCCCGAATGGACGGTCCGCTGGAAGACGCGCTGGTGAGCACCCGCAGGTACTTCACCCGCGCGCGCGTATCGCCCGACCTGCGGACGGTGACCAAGAAGGGCGGCCGGGAGGCCGACTCCTTCTACCGGGACCGCTGGTCGCACGACAAGGTGGTGCGCTCCACCCACGGCGTGAACTGCACCGGATCATGCTCCTGGAAGGTGTACGTCAAGGACGGCATCATCACCTGGGAGGCGCAGCAGACCGACTACCCGTCGGTCGGCCCGGACCGCCCCGAGTACGAGCCGCGCGGCTGCCCCCGCGGCGCGTCCTTCAGCTGGTACACCTACTCGCCCACACGGGTGCGCTACCCGTACGTGCGCGGCGTCCTGCTGGAGATGTACCGCGAGGCCAAGGCCCGCACCGGCGACCCGGTGGCGGCGTGGCGCGAGATCGTCTCCGACCCGGAGAAGTCCCGCACCTACAAGGACGCGCGCGGCCGCGGCGGCCTGGTGCGGGCGACCTGGGACGAGGCGACCGAGATGATCGCCGCCGCGCACGTGCACACCATCAAGGAGTTCGGCCCCGACCGCGTCGCCGGGTTCTCCCCGATCCCGGCGATGTCGATGGTGTCGCACGCGTCCGGCGCCCGGTTCGTGTCGCTGCTCGGCGGGACGATGCTGTCGTTCTACGACTGGTACGCCGACCTGCCGGTGGCGTCCCCGCAGGTGTTCGGCGACCAGACCGACGTCCCCGAGTCGGGCGACTGGTGGGACGCCGGGTACCTCATCATGTGGGGCTCCAACCTGCCCGTGACCCGCACCCCGGACGCGCACTGGATGACCGAGGCCCGCTACCGGGGCCAGAAGGTCGTCGCCGTGTCCCCGGACTACGCCGACAACGTCAAGTTCGCCGACGAGTGGCTGGCCGCCCAGCCCGGCACGGACGGCGCCCTGGCGATGGCCATGGGCCACGTCATCCTCAAGGAGTTCTTCGTCGACCGGCAGGTCCCGTACTTCACCGACTACGTGAAGCGCTACAGCGACCTGCCGTTCCTGGTGCGGCTCGAAGAGCGCGACGGGAAGTACGTCCCCGGCAAGTTCCTCACCGCGGCCGACCTGCCCGGCGCCGAGGCCGAGTCGGAGCACGCCGCGTTCAAGACCGTGATCATCGACGCGGCGACCGGGCGCCCGCTCGTCCCGAACGGGTCGCTCGGGTTCCGGTACGGCGAGGCCGGCGAGGGCCGGTGGAACCTCGACCTCGGCGACGCCGACCCGCTGCTGTCGGTGGCGGGCGGCGAGGCGGTCGAGATCGAGCTGGCCCGCTTCGACGGCATCGACGGCGCCCCCGGCACGCTGCGGCGCGGCGTCCCCGTCCGGACCGTCGGCGGCCACCTGGTCACGACCGTGTACGACCTGCTGCTCGCCCAGTACGGCGTCGCCCGGGACGGCCTGCCCGGCGCCTGGCCGACGGGGTACGACGACGCGTCTGAGCCGGGCACCCCGGCGTGGCAGGAGACCTTCACCGGCGTCCCCGCCCAGGCCGCCGAGCGGATCGGCCGCGAGTACGCCGCCAACGCCGAGGAGACCCGCGGCCGCTCGATGATCATCATGGGCGCGGGCACCAACCACTGGTTCCACTCCGACACCATCTACCGGACGTTCCTCGCGCTGACCACGCTGACCGGCGGGCAGGGCGTGAACGGCGGCGGCTGGGCGCACTACGTCGGGCAGGAGAAGTGCCGCCCGGTCACCGGGTGGGCGCAGCTGGCGTTCGGGCTCGACTGGTCCCGCCCGCCCCGGCAGATGATCGGCACCGCGTTCTGGTACCTGCACACCGACCAGTTCCGCTACGACCCCTTCGACGCCGGCACCCTGTCGGCGGCGACCGCCGGCGGCGCGTTCGCGGGCCGGTCCACCGCCGACGTGATCGCGCAGGCGGCGCGGCTCGGCTGGATGCCGTCCTACCCCACCTTCGACCGCAACCCCCTCGTCCTCGCCGACGAGGCGGAGGCCGCCGGCAAGCAGGCCGGCGAGCACATCGTGGACGAGCTGAAGGCCGGCCGGCTCAAGTTCGCCTGCCAGGACCCCGACGCGCCGGAGAACTTCCCCCGCGTCCTGACGGTGTGGCGGTCCAACCTGCTCGGGTCGTCCGCCAAGGGCAACGAGTACTTCCTGCGGCACCTGCTCGGCGCCGCCGACGCCGTCCGCGCGCAGGAGGCGCCGCCGGACGCCCGGCCGGAGGAGGTCGTGTGGCGGGACGAGGCCCCCGCCGGCAAGCTCGACCTGCTGCTGTCGCTGGACTTCCGGATGACCAGCACCACCGTCTACTCCGACATCGTGCTGCCCGCGGCGACCTGGTACGAGAAGCACGACCTGAACACCACCGACATGCACCCGTTCGTGCACTCGTTCAACCCGGCGATCGGGCCGCCGTGGCAGACCCGCAGCGACTGGCGGGCCTTCCAGGACATCGCGAACGCCTTCAGCCGGCTCGCCGAGGGGCACCTCGGCGTCCGCAAGGACGTCGTCGCCGTGCCGCTGCTGCACGACACCCCCGACGAGATGGCGACCCCGCACGGCCGCGTCCTCGACTGGGCGAAGGGCGAGTGCGAGCCGGTCCCCGGCGTGACGATGCCGAAGCTCGTCACCGTCGAGCGCGACTACCCGGCCGTCGCCGCGAAGATGACCGCGCTCGGCCCGCTCGCCGAACGGCTCGGCGCCACCACCAAGGGCGTCACGTTCGACCTCGGGCGCGAGGTCGAGTACCTCAAGCACAAGAACGGCGTCGTGCGCGGCGGCCCCGCCGACGGGCGGCCCTCGCTGAAGCAGGACGTGCACGCCTGCGAGATGATCCTCGCCTTCTCCGGCACGACGAACGGGCGCCTGGCCACCCAGGGCTTCAAGACCGTGGAGCGCCGCACCGGCACCCGGCTCGCCGACCTCGCCGCCGAGCACGAGGGCAAGCAGATCACCTTCGCCGACACCCAGGCCCGCCCCGTCCCCGTCATCACCTCCCCGGAATGGTCGGGGTCGGAGAGCGGCGGGCGCCGGTACTCGCCGTTCACCATCAACGTCGAGCGGCTCAAGCCCTGGCACACCCTCACCGGGCGCCAGCACTTCTACCTCGACCACGACTGGATGGCCGAGCTCGGGGAGCAGCTGCCGGTGTTCCGGCCGCCGCTCAACATGTCCGCCCTGTTCGGCGAGCCCGAACTGGGGGAGACGGGGGAGCTGGGCCTGACCGTCCGGTACCTCACCCCGCACAACAAGTGGTCGATCCACTCCGAGTACCAGGACAACCTGTTCATGCTGTCGCTGTCGCGCGGCGGCCCGGTGATCTGGATGAGCGGGATCGACGCCGCCAAGATCGGCGTTCGCGACAACGACTGGATCGAGGCGGTCAACCGCAACGGCGTCGTCGTCGCCCGCGCGATCGTCACGCACCGGATGCCCGAGGGCACCGTCTACATGCACCACGCGCAGGACAAGCTCATCGACGTCCCGCGCGCGGAGACGTCCGGCCGCCGCGGCGGCATCCACAACTCCCTGACCCGGCTGCTGATCAAGCCGAGCCATCTCGTCGGCGGGTACGCGCAGCTGTCGTTCGCGTTCAACTACCTCGGGCCGACCGGCAACCAGCGCGACGAGATCACCGTCATCCGCCGCCGCTCCCAGGAGGTGCAGTACTGATGCGCGTCATGGCCCAGATGTCGATGGTCATGAACCTCGACAAGTGCATCGGATGCCATACCTGCTCGGTCACGTGCAAGCAGGCGTGGACGAACCGCAGCGGCGTCGAGTACGTCTGGTTCAACAACGTCGAGACCCGCCCCGGCCAGGGCTACCCCCGCCGCTACGAGGACCAGGAGAAGTGGCGCGGCGGCTGGACGCTGAACCGGCGCGGCCGGCTCGCGCTCAAGGGCGGCGGCCGGTGGCGCAAGCTGCTGACGATCTTCTCCAACCCGAAGCTGCCGGGCATCGACGACTACTACGAGCCCTGGACCTACGACTACGAGACCCTCACCAACGCGCCGCTGCAGGAGCACACGCCGGTCGCCCGGCCGAAGTCGCTGCTGTCCGGCAAGGACATGAAGGTCTCCTGGTCGGCGAACTGGGACGACGACCTCGGCGGCTCGATCGAGCACGGCGACAAGGACGTCCTGCTCAAGGAGATCTCCGACAAGGTGAAGATGGAGTTCGACAAGACCTTCATGTTCTACCTGCCGCGGATCTGCGAGCACTGCCTCAACCCGTCCTGCGCGGCGTCCTGCCCGTCCGGCGCGATCTACAAGCGCACCGAGGACGGCATCGTCCTCGTCGACCAGGACAAGTGCCGCGGCTGGCGGATGTGCGTGTCCGGCTGCCCGTACAAGAAGATGTACTTCAACCACCGGACCGGCAAGGCCGAGAAGTGCACGTTCTGCTTCCCGCGCATCGAGGTCGGCATCCCGACCGTGTGCTCGGAGACGTGCGTCGGGCGGCTCCGCTACATCGGCCTGATGCTCTACGACGCCGACAAGGTGCTGGAGGCCGCGTCCACCACCGACGACCAGGACCTGTACGAGGCGCAGCGCGGCGTGTTCCTGGACCCGCACGACCCGCAGGTCATCGCGGCGGCCGAGCGGGACGGCATCCCGCAGGACTGGATCGAGGCCGCGCAGCGGTCCCCGGTGTACGCGCTCATCAACACCTACAAGGTGGCGCTGCCGCTGCACCCGGAGTACCGGACGATGCCGATGGTCTGGTACATCCCGCCGCTGTCGCCGGTCGTGGACGTCGTCCGCGACACCGGGCACGACGCCGAGGACGACCGCAACCTGTTCGCGGCGATCGACGCGCTGCGCATCCCCGTCGAGTACCTGGCGGAGCTGTTCACCGCCGGGGACACCGCGGTCGTCGACGGCGTGCTGCGCCGGCTGGCGGCGATGCGCTCCTACATGCGCGACATCAACCTCGGCCGCGACGCCGACGACGCGATCCCCGCGGGCGTCGGGATGACCGGCGAGTCGATGTACGACATGTACCGGCTGCTGGCGCTCGCCAAGTACGAGGAGCGGTACGTCATCCCGACCGCGCACGCCGAGCAGGCGCACAGCCTGGAGGAGCTGGCCACCGAGTGCAGCCTGGACTACGAGGGCGGCCCCGGCATGGGCGGCGCCGGGCTCGGCGGCGGCTCGGGGCCGTTCGGCGAGGCGTCCGGGCGCCCGAACCCGATCGCGGTGGAGAACTTCCACATGCTGCGCGACCGGCAGACCTCCGACAACCCGGTCGACCCGGCCGACAAGCACAAGCGCGTCAACCTGCTCAACTGGGACGGCAAGGGCATGCCCTCCGGCCTGTTCCCCGAGCGCAAGGACGACGCGGACGGAACGGAGCCGAAGCCATGAGGAGCAAGCCCTCGAAGAACACCGGGTTCAGCGACCAGGATCTGGCCACCGCGTGGCAGGCGGCCTCGCTGCTGCTCGGCTACCCCGACGAGGAGCTGCTGGCGCGGCGGCCGCTGCTGCGCCGCGCCGTCGCGACACTGCCGGCGCCCGCCGCGGAGCCGCTCGGCCGCGTCCTCGACCATCTGGACGCGACACCGCCCCAGAAGCTCGCCGCCGACTACGTCACCACGTTCGACCAGCGCAAGCGGTGCTGCCTGTACCTGACGTACTACGCCTGCGGCGACACCCGGAAGCGGGGGATGGCCCTGCTGCGGTTCCAGCAGGCGTACCGGGCGGCCGGGCTCGACCTGGACGGCGCCGAGCTGCCCGACCACCTGGCCGTCGTGCTGGAGTTCGCCGCGACCGGCGACCTCGCGGAGGGGCGGCGGCTGCTGGTCGAGCACCGCGCCGGCCTGGAGCTGCTGCGCCTCTCGCTCACCGAGGCCGGGTCGCCGTGGGCGCCCGTCCTGGACGCGGTGTCGGCGACGCTGCCGCCGCTCACCGGCCGCATCGAGGACGCCGTGGCCAAGCTCATCGCCGAGGGCCCGCCGGAGGAGACGGTCGGCCTCGCGCCCTACGGCATCGAGACGGCCGCCGTGGGCCCCGTCCTCCTGCCCGATCCCGTCGTTCCCGCCGTTGGAGCACGTTCATGAGCACCCTGCTGTGGGTCGTCCTGCCCTATGTCGCCATCGCGGTGTTCGTCCTCGGACACGTCTGGCGGTACCGCTACGACAAGTTCGGCTGGACGACCCGCTCGTCCCAGCTCTACGAGCGGCGCCTGCTGCGCATCGGCAGCCCGCTGTTCCACTTCGGCATCCTGGTCGTCGCGCTCGGCCACGTCGGCGGGCTGATCATCCCGGACAGCTGGACCGAGGCCGTGGGCATCACGGAGCACATGTACCACGTGGTCGCGGTCGTCCTCGGCACGGTCGCCGGGTTCTGCACCCTCGCCGGCCTCGCGATCCTGATCTACCGGCGCCGGACGGTCGGGCCCGTCTTCCTCGCCACGACCCGCAACGACAAGATGATGTACGCGGTGCTCGCCGGCACCATCGCGCTCGGGCTGGCCGCGACGGTCGCCGCGAACGTCATCGGCGGCGGCTACAACTACCGCGAGTCGGTGTCGCCGTGGTTCCGGTCGGTGTTCTACCTCCAGCCGGACCCCGACCTGATGACGGGCGTGCCGATCCTGTTCCAGCTGCACGCGCTGAGCGCGCTCGTGCTGTTCTGCATCTGGCCGTTCACGCGGCTGGTGCACATGCTCACGGCCCCGATCGGCTACGTGACGCGCCCCTACATCGTCTACCGCAGCCGTGACGAGCACCTGGGGATGCACGAGACGCGGCGCGGCTGGGACCGGGTCCAGTAGGCGGCCCTTCCCGCTCCCGAAACGATGACGCTCCCACCCCGGGCCGGGGTGGGAGCGCGGTCACGTCGGGGGAAGGTCAGCGGATCCAGAGGTCGGGCCCGAACACCTCGTAGTGGATGCGCTCGTCGGAGACGCCCGCGTCGAGCAGCCCCCGCCGGATCTCCCGCATGAACGGCAGCGGCCCGCACATGAACACCCGGGCCTTGTCCGGCAGCGGCAGCGCCGCCACGTCGATCCGGCCGGCCCGGACGTCCTCGCCGAGCTCCGCGTCACCGGGCTCCTCGTACCAGGTCAGCTGCCGGAACCCGGAGATCCGGCGGCCGGCCTCGGCGGTCTGCTCGCGCATCGGGTGGGTGCGCGGGCTCCGGTCGGCGTGGACGGCGAGGACCGGGCGGTCCGGGTCCGAGGCCGCCAGGTGGTCGAGGACGGCGGCGGCCGGGGTGATGCCGATGCCCGCGCTGATCAGCACGAGCGGGTCCTCCCCGTCGTCCACCACGACGTCGCCGAACGGCCGGGACACCTCCAGCACGTCGCCGGGCGCGGCGTGGTCGAACAGGTGGCCGGAGACGGCGCCGTCCGGCGCGCCGTCCTCGCCGCGCACCCGCCGGACCGTGATCTGGGCCGTCCCGGCCGCGGCCCGCGACAGCGTGTACTGGCGGGGCTGGCGCAGGCCGTCCGGCAGCGTCACGGCGACGGAGACGTACTGGCCGGGGCGGTGCGCGGGGACCTCGCCGCCGTCGGCGGGCTCCAGGACGAGCGAGAACACGTCCTCGGCCTCGTCGCGCCGGTCCACGACCCGCCACGGCCGGTACGGGGCGGCCGGGTCGCAGCCCGCGTCCTGGTAGAGCCGCGCCTCCTCGGCGATGAGCAGCGTCGCGAAGAGCCAGTACACCTCGGACCAGGCCGCGTGCACCGCGGGCGTCACCGCGTCGCCGAGCACGTCGGCGACCGCGTCCAGCAGGTGGCGCCCGACGATCGTGTACTGCTCGGGGCGGATGCCGAGCGAGGCGTGCTTGTGCGCGATCCGCGGCAGCATCTGCTGGAACGGCGTCGCGGACTCGGGGTTCACCAGGTGCGCCGCGAACGCGGCCACCGAGCCGGCGAGCGCCTGGCGCTGCTCGCCGTTGGCCTGGTTGCCCTGGTTGAAGACGTGCCGCAGCTCGGGATGCGCCTCGAACATCGAGTCGTAGAACCGGCCGGTGATCTCCACACCGTGGGCGCCGACGGCGGGCAGCGTGGCCCGCACTGTCTCGGCATGGTCGGACGACAGCATCAGATCCCTTCCTGTGGGGGGCGCCGCCGCGGACCGCGGCGACGACAGGAGAGCGCGGCCGGTCCCGGGAGACCGGACGCACTCCCCATCCTTATTGGCGCAGCGACAATAAGCGCTGTGACGTTGGCCACAGCGCGGCGGGGGGACTCACGGCGCGGCGGGGGACTTACGGCACGATGGCCGCGCCCTTCCCGATCCGGCGGCCGGTGATCAGCTGCGGCCGGATCCGGATGAAGTGGTCGCGCTCGCCCGGAGCCCAGCTCCGCAGCGGCAGCGCCGCCAGCGCGGCGGCGTCGGCGGGATCGGCGACGTGCCGCGCCGGCCCGACGGCGACCACCGACCAGCCCGTCTCGGCGGCGGTGTCGAACTCGTCGATCTCGAACGCGACGATCGTGTCGGCGGCCGCCTTGGCCAGCCGCGACGTCCGCGACGTCCGGAACACGATGTCGCCGCCGCTGACCGCGAAGTTCACCGGCTGGACGGCGGGCAGCGCGTGATGCGTGAACACGATCCGCCCGATCGCCGCACCCGCCAGCAGGGCGCGGCACTCGTCCTCGCCGAGGACTTCCAGGCCGCTGTGGTCGAGCTCCATGCCACCAGGGTGCGCCGCCGGCGCCCGCCGCCGTAAGGGACCAAGGTCCCGAGAACCGGGGGGGTGCCGGAATGCCCCGATGCGGACGGTAACGTCCGGTAGCAGGATCGACGACCCGCCCAGGAGGACCCCCGTGCTCGCCCTCACCACCGCCGACGTGCGGATTTTCCTGCATGTGCTCGCCGCGACGATCTGGGTCGGCGGCCAGATCACCCTCGGCGCGCTGGTGCCGGCGCTGCGCGGCTACGAGGGTGTCACCAAGGTCGCCGCGAACCGCTACAACCTCGTCGCCTGGCCAGCCTTCGCCGTGCTCGTCCTCACCGGCGCCTGGAACATCAGCGCGGGCGACATGGGCGACGCCGCCCAGCGGACCCTGGAGGTCAAGCTGGTGTTCGTGCTGCTGTCCGGGGTCGCCGCGTTCCTGCACACCCGCGCCAAGTCCAAGGCCGGCCTCGCCGTCTGGGGCGCGCTCGGCATGGTCGGCGCGCTCGCCGCGCTCTTCTTCGGCGTCCAGCTCGGCTGACCCGGCCGCCGGGTAGATCGTCTAGGTTTGCCCCATGAGTGATTCTGTGGCGGTGGGGCTGGTCGGAGCGGGCCCCTGGGCCGGGATGGTGCACGCGCCCGCGCTCGCGGCGGGGCCCGCGACACGGCTCGCCGGGGTGTGGGCGCGGCGCCCGGAGGCGTCCGCCGAACTCGCCGGCCGGCACGGCGCGCCCGCGTTCGAGCGGATCGAGGAGCTGTTCGACGCCTGCGAGGCCGTCGCCTTCTCCGTCCCGCCGGACGTCCAGGCCGACCTCGCCGCCAAGGCCGCCCGCGCGGGCAAGGCCGTCCTGCTGGAGAAGCCCCTCGCCATGGACCTCGACGGCGCCCGCCGGGCGGCCGGCGCCATCGCCGACGCGGGCGTGGTCTCCCAGATGGTCTTCACGCTGCGCTACTCCCGCGCCGCCCGCGACTTCCTCGCCCGCGTCGGCGGCCTCGACCCGTTCGGCGGCTACGGCTCGTTCATCTCCTCCGTGCTGAGCGGCGGCCCGTTCGCCACCCCGTGGCGGCTGGAGAAGGGCGCGCTGCTCGACCTCGGCCCCCACATCGTCGACCTCCTCGACGCCTCCCTCGGCCGCGTCGTGGGCGTCCGCGCGCACGGCGACCCGCTCGGCTGGCTCGGCCTCACGCTGGAGCACGAGTGCGGCGCCGTCAGCCAGGCGTCGGTCTCGATGGCGGGCACGGGGGAGCTGCCGCCCGCCCGCGTCGAGGTGTACGGGCGCAACGGGCACGCGATCCTCGACTGGTCCCAGCTCGGCGACGACGCGTTCGCCACGATGGTCGCCGAGTTCGCCGCGGCCGTCCGCGGCGGCGCCGCCCCGCCCCTGGACGCCGCGCACGGGCTGCGCATCCAGGAGGTCCTCGCCTCCGCCGAGGCGCAGCTCACCTCCTGAAGCCGCCATGATGGACCCATGGCACAGACGATCGACGACATCCTCGCCGCCGCCCGCACCCGACTCGACCGCGTCCGCCCCGACGAGGCCCACGCCGAGGCGGGGGGCGGCGCGGTCCTGGTCGACATCCGCCCCGCCGCCCAGCGCGCCGCCGAGGGCGAGATCCCCGGCGCGCTCATCGTGGAGCGCAACGTCCTGGAATGGCGCTTCGACCCGGCGTCCGACGCCCGGCTGCCCGTGGCGACCGGCCACGGGCTGCGCGTCATCGTGTTCTGCTCGGAGGGCTACACCTCCAGCCTCGCCGCCGCGTCCCTGCACGACCTCGGCCTCACCCGCGCCACCGACATCGTCGGCGGGTTCCAGGCGTGGCGCGCCGCCGGGCTGCCGACGACGGGCGGCGCGGACCGGTGAACGCCGCCGCCCGACCTGATACGCCAATTTAGGCGGGCTATATCTTAATCGTCTTAGCGTCGCGTTCCGCGTTTTTAGCGGGGGTCGATAAAACGCGATTCTCTTTCGGAAAGGGCCTTGATTTCCGCGAGCACTCGGGTAGAAAAAATGAAACCCTCTCCCCGAGGAGGAAATCCCCCGTGAAGGCTCCCATCACCAGGCTGGCCGTGCCGCTGGCCGCCGCGTCCGCCGCGCTGGCAGTGACCGCCGCCGGCGCGTCCGCCGCCACCACCACCGTCCGCGCGGAGACCGCCGCCGGAGCGCCCTACTCCGGCAACTGGCAGGTCGCCACCGTCGGCCCGCTCACCTTCTCCGTCGACTACCTGGGCTCCAAGATCACCGGCTCCTGCGACGGCGCCACCCTCCAGGGCACGGTCGTGTCCACCGGCGCCGGCGAGCTCACCGCCGCGTCCATCGGCGCCTGCCAGACCTCCAACGGGCTCAGCTCACCCGCCACGGACCTCGACATGTCCGAGCTCCCCGACAAGAGCGGGCAGATCGCCTACGACCCCGTCGCCGGCGGGCGCGACGGCGTCCTGTCCATCAACGGCGGCCTGCGCTTCAAGCTGGAGGGCAAGGTCCTCGGCATCACCGTCACGTGCTACTACGGCTTCCAGACGGCCGGTACCCCCGGCCTCAGCTTCGACGTCTACAACCGCGACAACCCCAACCGCCCCCTCCCGGACCAGGACGACGCGCAGGGCAAGTCCGACAACATCACCCTCGTGCGGCAGTCGGGCAGCAGCCTGCTCTGCCCGTCCAACGGCACCGGAAGCGGCGCCGGGACGGCCCGCGGCGAGACCACGCCGGGCTCCGGCGTCTTCGACCGCAAGCTGTACCTGACCTCGTAGCGCGGCGCGGAGCGGCGGCCGGACCCCGGGACCGGTGCAAGGGAGTGATCATCCACCCCGGGGCCCGGCCGCGCTCACTTGGTCCTCGCGGTGCTGGGTCGCCGTGTCGGAACGACCGGGGGCGTACGGCCGAAATCCTTCTGGACGAATCGCGAGGAATTAGAGCCTAACTCCACTGGTCAGCGCGACGTAATGACATCGTGCTTACAGTTGTTTCCCACCGGTGTCCGGGCCGGGCCGTGGCAAAATCACCCGAATGCCGTGCGGACTCCGCCGCCCCGTGCGGAACAATGGGGGCGTGAGAGCGGTGGCCATCTCCGACACCCACGCGCCCCGGCGCTGGAAGTCCTGCCCGCCGCGGGTGGCCGAGCACCTGCGCGGCGCCGACGTGATCCTGCACGCCGGCGACGTGTGCACGGCCGCCGTCCTCGACGAACTCGCCGGGTTCGCGCCCGTCCACGCCGTCCTCGGCAACAACGACGGCCCCGACGTCGCCGCCTGGGGCGCCCCCGAACGCCTCGAACTCGACCTCGACGGCCTCGCCGTCGCGATGGTCCACGACAGCGGCCAGGCCCGCGGCCGCACCGCCCGCATGCGCCGCTGGTTCCCCCGCGCCGACCTCGTCGTCTTCGGCCACTCGCACATCCCGCTGGACGAGACCGGCGACGGCGTCCGCATCTTCAACCCCGGCTCGCCCACCGACCGCCGCCGCCAGCCGCACGGCACCCTCGGCCTGCTCGACATCCACGCCGGCCGCCTCACCCGAGCCCGCATCGTCCCCGTCACCTGACCCGCCCTCGACCGTGCGCGGGCCGGCATGGAATCGTCCTTTGAGACGATCCGCCACGACGGAGGAGTGCCCGGGATGACCGACCGCGTCACCGTGAGCGTCCACGAAGGGGTCGCCGACGTGCGGCTCAACCGGCCCGACAAGCTGAACGCGCTCGACATGGCCACGTTCGACGCGCTCGCCGAAACCGGGGACGCGCTCGCCGCCGACCCGTCCGTCCGGGCCGTGGTCCTGTCCGGGGAGGGCCGCGCCTTCTGCGCCGGCCTCGACTTCTCCGGCTTCGCGGCCATGGCCGGCGACGGCGTCCGCACCGGCGAGAGCGAGCGCACCCAGCGCCTGCTCGGCGACATCACCGAGCGCGAACCGGGCCGCATCACCAACCTCGGCCAGCAGGCCGTCCACGTCTGGCGGGAGCTGCCGCAGCCCGTCATCGCCGCCGTGCACGGCCACGCCCTCGGCGGCGGCCTGCAGATCGCCCTCGGCGCCGACATCCGCATCGTCGCCCCCGACGCGAAGCTGTCGGTGCTGGAGATCCGGTGGGGCCTCGTCCCCGACATGACCGGAACCGCCGCGCTGATCCGCCTCGTGGGGGAGGACGTCGCGAAGGAGCTCACCTTCACCGGCCGCATGGTCTCCGGCGAGGACGCCGCCCGCATCGGCCTCGCCACCCGCGTGGCCGCCGACCCGCGCGCCGCCGCGACCGACCTGGCCCGCGAGATCGCCGGAAACAGCCCCGACGCCGTCCAGAGCGCCAAGCGCCTCCTGAACCGCGCCGCCGACCACGACCTCGCCGGCCAGTTCCTCGAAGAATCCCGCGCCCTGGGCGCACTCCGCGGCAGCCCCAACCAGGTCGAGGCCGTCCGCGCCTACTTCGAGAAGCGCCCACCCTCCTTCACCTGACCCCAAAGCCCCACCCCAGGAGACCTCTCCGCAGGCGGCCCCGCCGTCCACCTCCAAGGCGCCGGGCTGGCTGTTAGTCGATCGCCGGCGTGGGGCGGCGTGCCGTCCTCGGCGTCGCTCATACGAGGAGTGGCACGCCGCCCGAGCTCAGCCCCAGAGGGACGCGATTCTCTCGGCCGCCGCCTTGCCCTGCGCGAGGCCGGCGTTCGCCGACGGGGTTCGGGTGGACGGGTCGAGCGGGTCGGCGCCGAACGCGGCCAGCGCCGCCTCGTCCGGAACGATCACCTCGACGCGTCCGCCCGCGCTCTCCACGGCGGCGATGTCGGCGGTCAGCCCCGGGTCGTCCATCGGCGCGATCAGCAGCACACGGCCGTAGCCCGCCGCGAGGTCGAGGTTGTTCACCGACCGCACCCCGCCGTCCACGTAGCGGATGCCGCCGATGGTCACCGGCGGCCAGATCATCGGAACGGCGCAGCTGGCCGCCACGGCGTCCACCAGGGAGACGCCCGAGCCGCGGTCGAACACGCGGAGGTCGCCGGTGAGCGCGTTCACCGCCGTGACACGCAGATCCCTGGACGGCCACTCGTGCACGGGCAGCCGTCCCTCGATCACCTCGCGCCGCGCCGCCTCGTCGACCGTGTCCGTGGCGAGCGCCCGCGCCCCCAGCCCGCGGCGGATCGCGGCGGGGTCGTCGTTCTCCTCCGCGAGCCGCATCCAGATCTCCGCGAACTCGGCGACCGTCACGCCCCCGGACGGGACCAGCTCCCGGTTCTGCAGCGCGGGATCGGCCTGGCGGGCGAACAACTCGCCGATGGGCACCCCGCCGGCGACCTGCGCGGCGACGGCGGAACCCGCCGACGTGCCGAGCAGGAGGTCCGCACCGGTGACGTCCGTCCCCTCGTCGGCCAGCCCCGCCAGGACACCCGTCAGCCAGGCGATCCCCGCGACACCGCCGCCCCCGAGCACCAGGGCGCGTCCGTTCTCACTCATGATCAATCCTCCGTTCAGACCGTGCGAGCGTAGAGGGGCGGTGGGACATTCCCGCGTGCGGGCGGCCCGTCGATTTGACGTGACCGCGGCGACCACGTAAGTTAACCGCTCGTCCCCCTCACGGATGCAGGACGCCCGCATGGCGGCCGGCCGGACGACGGGGAAACCACCACCGAACCAGTCGACGCGGTCCTGCCGTGCCGACCGCGCCGTGGTGGGCGTCGGAAAAGGCTCCGTTTTGACAATCGGGCCGGATCTGATGAAATAGCACCACCGCCCGGAAGGCGCCGCGAAAGCGGAATCGGATGGGCG
>NZ_JBFARO010000176.1:0-14554 GCF_040677125.1 Actinomadura sp. NPDC049382 | reverse complement strand
CCGGGGCGGCGCGGCGCCAGCACCGCCAGCCGCGCCAGCGGCGTCACCGTCTGCCCGACCGTGGTCGCGGCGATGACGCCGCCCGCGGCGGCGGCGGTGAGCAGGAACCCGCGGCGGCCCACCCCGTCCCGGGGACGGGTCATCAGCGCCCGCCGCGCCGTGCCGCCCTCGTTGGCGATGTGCACCAGCAGCGCCCCGAACAGGATGTAGGCCGTCCAGTAGTGCGCGGTGGTGAAGAAGAACCGGAACACGTACCAGTAGGCGATGTTCAGCACCCCGGTGACGGTCTGGAACAGCGCCGCCCCGACCAGCACGAACACCAGCAGCCGCTGCACCGCGTGCCCGGCGGAGCGCACCGGCGGCCACTGCCACAGCCGGGGGTAGACCGTCCACAGCTTGGCCAGCAGCAGCGGCACGGTCGCCAGCCCGCCGATGACGTGGACGCCCTGGGTGACGCGGTACAGGCCCACCGGCCGCGACGGCCACTGCATCCACCCGGCCGGGTGCTGCATGAAGTGGCTGACCAGGCCGGTGGTGAACGACACGGTGACCGAGACGCCGAGGGCGACGCCGAGCCACGACGCGATCCGGGTGTCGTGCAGGCGGCTGGTGAATCGCCCGGCCATGCCGGTGAGCAGCGGCGGCGGTGCCGGCCGCGCACGGGTCAGGCGCGCGGGGATCTGCCGCACGCGGGTCAGGCGCGCTCGGGTCGGGCGCGCAGGGCGATGAACCACCGTCCGGCCTCCTCCCACAGTTCGGTCACGGTCGCCGCGCTCGCGGCGGCCAGGTCGCCGGCGGCGTCGGCCGACACCCGCGCCCAGGTGAACCACTCGCCGACGGTGTACTCCGACCGCAGCCGCACGGGCTCGATCCGGGAGCCGGCGCCGGGCGGGTCGACCTCGACCAGGACCCGGCCGCCGGGCGCGGGCAGCGCGAGGACGCGGCGCAGCAGCGCGGCGGGGTCGCCGCCGATGCCGATGTTGCCGTCGGCCAGCAGCACGGTGCCCCACCGGCCGGTGCCGGGCACGCGCCCGAACACGTCGCGGCACAGGGCGGGCGCGCCGGCGGCGACGGTCAGCGCGACCGCGGCGGGGGCCACGTCGATGCCGAGGACGGGGACGCCGCGGCGGGCCAGCGCCACGGTGAGCCGGCCCGGCCCGGACCCGACGTCCAGGACGGCGCCGCGGCAGCGGGCCAGCAGCCCGGCGTCGCCGGGGCGGGCCGCGGCGAGCCAGTCCTGCACCGGCAGCGGGCGGCGGCGGCCGTCGGCGTGCTCGATCTCCACGGGGGCGCGGCCCCGCAGCGCCTCCTCGTACAGTGCGCCGATCATGCCGGGACGGCCCCGGCGTGCAGGCCGCGCAGCGCGGCGGCGAACCGGGTCCCTTCGGCCAGCGCGGCGACGGCGCGGGCGTCGGCGGGGGTGTCGACGTCGGTGAGCTCGGGCAGCAGCCGGACCCGCAGGCCGGCGCCGCGCAGCCGGGCGAGCTGGGCGGCGCCGGTGTCGGGCCGCGACATCGGGACGCCGCGCAGCAGCCGCGGGTCGGGGCGGCGCAGCCCGAGCAGCCAGTACCCGCCGTCGGCGGCGGGCCCGAGCACCGCGTCGCGGTCGCGCAGGGCGCGGGCGGCGCGGCGCAGCAGCGCGGGGGTGACCTGGGGGGTGTCCATGCCGATGAGGACCAGGGGGCGGCCGGCCCACGCGTCGGTGAACGCGGCGGCCAGCCGCTCGTCCAGGCCGCCGCCGCGCTGCGCCACGACGGTGAACCCGGCGGGCAGCCACGGCCCGGGCGCGCCGTCCAGCGCCAGGACCCGCCGCCCGGCGGGCGCGGCGGCGACCGCGGCGAGGGTGTCGCACAGCGCCGCCTCGGCGAGCGCGGCGGCCTGCCCGGGCGTGTAGGCGGGGGTGAGGCGGGTCTTGACGCGCCCGGGCACGGGCTCCTTGGCGATCACGACGAGATCGGCGGGCGGGTCGGCGTCCGGGGCGGCGTCCGGGGCGGTCACCGGGCGGCCTCGGCCAGGACGCGGCGCATGTCGCGGACGGCGCGGACCGTCCCGCCGAGGGTCCCGGTCACCTTGGACGCGCCGGTGCGGGGCCGGTAGGCGACGTCGATCTCGGCGACCGGCCAGCCGTGGGCGGCGGCGCGCAGCACCATCTCCAGCGGGTAGCCGAACCGGCGGTCGGCCAGGCCCAGGCCGAGCAGCGCGGCGCGGGGCGCGGCGCGCATCGGGCCGAGGTCGCGCAGGCGGGTGCCGGCGCGCCGGTTCAGGGAGCGGGCCAGGACGGCGTTGCCGAGGCGGGCGTGCGGCGGCCACGCGCCGCGCCCCGCGGGGCGGCGGCGGCCCAGCACCAGCCCGGCCGCGCCGCCGGCGCGCAGCGCGGCGAGCGCGGCGGTGAGCCGGGGCAGTTCGGCGGGGTCGAGGGAGGCGTCGGCGTCCATCACGCACACCACCTCGGTCTCGGCGGCCAGGAGCCCGGCGTGGCAGGCGGCGCCGAACCCGCGTTCGGGCGCGGCGACGACGCGGGCGCCGCGGTCGGCGGCGACGCGCGCGGAGCCGTCGGTGGAGGCGTTGTCGACCACCAGGGGCCGGAACCCGGCGGGCATCCGGTCCAGTACCCAGGGCAGTGCCTCGGCCTCGTTGAGGCACGGGAGAACCACATCGATCACGGTCCGACGCTACTTTCGGTGACGGGGCGGCGACCCTTACGAAGTGGTGACGGGCGCGGCGGCGAACTCGGCGATGCCGTCGGCGAACGCCACCGCCGGGGAGAACCCCAGCTCGCGGCGGGCCCGGTCGGGGCGGGCGACGATGTGGCGGACGTCGCCGAGCCGGTAGCCGCCGGTGACGCGCGGCGCGGGCCCGCCGTACGCGGCCGACAGCGCGGCCGCCATCTCCCCGATGGTGCGGGGCTCGCCGCTGGCGATGTTGTAGGCGCGCAGCCCGCCGGGTTCGGGCGGCCCGGCCGCGAGCCGCTCCAGCGCGAGCACGTTGGCGCGGGCGACGTCGTGGACGTGCACGAAGTCGCGGCGCTGCGCGCCGTCCTCGAACACCAGCGGCGGCCGGCCGTCCAGCAGCGCGGACCGGAAGATCGCGGCGACGCCGGCGTAGGGGGTGTCGCGGGGCATCCGCGGCCCGTAGACGTTGTGGTAGCGCAGCGCGGCGGCGGACCCGCCGGTGGCGCGGGCCCAGGACGCGGCCAGGTGCTCCTGGGCGAGTTTGGTGTCGGCGTAGGCGTTGCGGGGGTCGGGCGGGGCGTCCTCGGCGACGGCGCCGGGCGCGAGCGGCCGCCCGCAGGCGGGGCAGCCGGGGTCGAACCGGCCGGCGGCCAGGTCCTGCTCGGGGCGGGGCCGGGGCCGGACGGGCCCGTGCGCGGCGCAGCCGTAGGCGCCCTCCCCGTAGACGACCATCGAGGACGCCAGGACGAGGGCGCCGACGCCGGCGCGGGCCATCTCGGCCAGCAGCACGGCGGTGCCCTGCACGTTCGCGGCGGTGTAGGCGGGCAGGTCGGTCACGTCGACGCCGAGGCCGACCTTGGCGGCCTGGTGGCAGACGGCGTCGACGCCGGCCAGCCGCCGGGCGACGGCGGCGGGGTCGGCGACGTCGGCGGGCGCGCCGCCGAGCCCGTCGGGCCGGGCGTCCAGGCCGCGGACGCGGTGCCCGGCGGCGGTGAGCGCCTCGGCGACGTGCGAGCCGATGAACCCGGCCGATCCGGTGAGCAGTACGTTCATGGCGACGAAGGTAGGACGCTCGGCGCGGCCGGGACGGCGTCCGCGGCCCGGTCAAGCCACCTTGTTCCAACCTTGTAAGAACTTCACCCGCGAGCCTCCCGCGAGCCCCCGCCGCGACTCGGCCGAGCCCCCCGTCGAGAGGGGCGGGTCAGGGGGTGACGAGCGGGGCGAGGAGCCCGACGGCCTTGTCGACGTCGGCCTCGGTGGTGGTGAGGTGGAACGCGCACCGCAGCCGCCCGGCCCGCACGGAGGCGATCACCCCGCCGCGGCGCAGCGCCTCGGCGGTGCCGCCGGGGACGTCGACCGCCACGATCGCCGAGTCGCCGGGCGGCAGCCCGAGCCCGGCGCGGAACCGGCGGGCCAGCGCGACGTCGTGGTCGTGGATCGCGGCGATCCCGACCCGCTCCAGCAGTTCCAGCGCGGGGGCGTGCCCGGCCCAGCACTGCCACGCCGGGGACAGGTCCAGGCGGCGCGCGTCGCCGGCCAGGCGCAGCGGCAGCCCGTAGATCGAGTCCCAGATGTCGGCGCCGGCGTACCAGCCGGCGCCGATCGGCGGCAGCGTCCGCAGCGCCTCGGCGGTGCCGGTGAGGAAGCAGGTGCCGCGGGGCCCGAGCAGCCACTTGTAGCCGCCGCACACCAGCCAGTCGACGCGGTCGGCGGGCAGCGGCAGCCATCCGGCGGCCTGGGTGGCGTCCAGCAGGATCCGGGCGCCGTGCGCGCGGGCCGCGGCGATCAGGTCGCCGAGGGGGGCGATGCGGCCGTCGGCGGACTGCACCGCCGACACCGCGACGACGCCGGTGCGGTCGGTGACGTGCTCGGCGATCCGCTCCAGCGGCACCGACCGGACGGTGAGGCCGGGCCGGGCGGCGAAGGGGAACAGCAGGGAGGTGAAGTCGCCGTCGGCGACCAGGACCTCGGTGCGGTCGGGCAGCGACGCGGCGACCAGCCCCACGAAGTAGGACACCTGCGGCCCGCACGCGACCCGGGCGGCGGGGACGCCGAGCAGCCGCGCGAACGCCTCCCGGGACCGGGTGACGGCCGCGTCCAGGTCGGTGGGGACCATGAGCCCGGCGGCGCGGTCGCGCTCGGCGGCGAGCATCGCCTCGTGCGCGGCGCGGGGCGGCAGCCCGTAGGTGGCGGTGTTGAGGTAGGCGGCGCCGGCGGCGAACTCGCGCTGCGCCGCCTCGATGGAGAGGGTCATGGTCCGATCGTCGGGCACCCGCGTCCCATAGCGCAAAGTACGGTTTTCTGGGCGTCCCATCAACATTGTTGATACCTTGCGGGGATGCTGGACCTGCACCGGGGCCGGATCCTGCGGGAGGTCGCGCGGCTCGGCTCGATGACCGCCGCCGCGCGGGCCCTGTCCTACACCCAGCCCGCCGTGTCGCACCACATCGCGCGGCTGGAGGCCGAGGCCGGGACGCCGCTGGTGGTGCGGCACGGCCGCGGGGTGCGGCTGACCGAGGCGGGCCGGATCCTGGTCGAGCACGTCGAGGACGTCCTGGCCCGGATGGACGACGCGCAGGAGCAGATCGCGGCGATCGCGGGGCTGCGGGCGGGCCGGGTGCGGGTCGCGGTGTTCCCGACGGCGGCCGGGGCGCTGCTGCCGGACGCGCTGGCGCGGCTGGCCGAGCGGGCGCCGGGGGTGTCGGTGACGCTGGTGGACGCCGAGCCGCCGGAGGCGCTGGCGCTGCTGCGCGCGGGCGACACCGACATCGCGGTGGTGTTCCGCTACGAGCACACCCCGCCCGACGCCGACGCCCGGTTCCGGGAGGTGGCGCTGGCGCGGGACCCGCTGCGGCTGCTGGTCCCGGCGGGCCACCCCCTGGCGGCGGCGGAGGCGCCGCGGCTGGCGGACCTGGCCGGGCAGCGGTGGGCGTCGGGCTGCGCGCGGTGCCGCGACCACCTGCGGTGGGCGTGCGGGCGGGCCGGGTTCGTCCCCGACATCGCGTTCGCGACTGAGGACCACGTCGCGGTCCAGCGGCTGGTCGCGCGGGGCCTGGCGGTCACGGCGCTGCCGGCGCTGGCGCTCGGCCTGCACGCCGAGCCGGGCGTGGCGGTCCCGGACGTGCCCGCGGTGGGCAGCCGCCTCATCAGCGCGGTCGTCGCGGCGGGCCCGCGGCCCCCGGCGGTGGCGGCGCTGCTGGACGAGCTCACCGCCGTCTCCGCCGCCGCCGTCGGCCCGGACGGCCCCGCACAGGCCGAGCCCGGCCCGGCCGAGCCGGTCGAACCGGCCCTGCCCGGCTGAACCGGCCGGGGCGGGCTGAACCGGCCGGGGGTCAGGACAGGTGGCGGTGCAGGGCGGTGAGGCGGCCCGCGGCGGCCAGGACGGCCTCGGCCAGGCCGGGCAGCCGGTCGTCGCCGAACCGCACCGACGGGCCCTGCAGCGCGACCGCCGCGAACACCCGGCCGCCGCCGTCGCGGACCGGCGCGGCCACGGCCCGCACCCCCACCAGCCGCTCCTCGTCGTTGAGCGAGTAGCCGCGGGCGCGGACGCGGGCCAGGTCGTCGTCCAGGCCGCGGCGGGTGGTGAGGGTGGCGGGGGTGTAGCGGGCGTAGGGCTCGTCCATCGCGACGGGGTCGCCGCCGAACGCCAGCAGCGCCTTGCCCATCGCGCAGGTGTGGATGGGGTTGCGGTCGCCGGGCGGCTGGTCGTAGCGCAGCGGGTGCAGCGACGGCAGGTGCATCAGGACCGCGACCTCGTCGCCGGCGCGGACGCCGAGGCTGACGGCCTCGCCGGTGCCGTCGCGCAGCGCGGTCAGCTCCGGCTGCAGCAGCGTGGCGCCCATCCGCTCCAGCGCGAGCCGGCCGAGGATCGCGGTGGTGGGGCCGAGGAAGTACCGCTCGGTCGCCGGGTCCTGCGCGAGCATCCCGGTGGCGTGCAGGGCGTGCACGATGCGGTGCGCGGTGCTGACCGACAGCCCGAGCCGGTGCGCGATCTCGGTGGGGGTCTGCCGGGCGGCGTCCTCGAAGGAGCGCAGGACCGCCACCGACCGGTCCACGGTCTGCGTGCCAGGTTTGGGGTGGTGGGTCCCGTCCGCCCGTCCGCCGGGGACGGCGCCGCTGTCGTCCGTCACGGAGCCCATCCTCCCACCGCGGCCCGCGCCGGGACCGGCGGGGGGGCGTGCCATAGTGGGCGGGTGGCCTCCCAGACCCCGGTACGGCTCCCCCGCCCGCACGGCCCGCGCGGCGGGCCGTCCCCGGCGCTGACGGCGCGGCACGGGCTGGCGTTCGCGCTGAACCCGTGCGCGAGCCTGCTGCGCCTGCACGCCGAGGCCGGCCCGGTCGCGGCGGTGGGGACGCGGCGCCGCCCGTTCGTGCACCTGTTCGGCCCCGACGCCAACGCGTTCGTGTTCGCCAACTCGGGGCTGTTCCGGTGGCGGGAGGCGTTCGACCTGCTGGTGCCGGTGAACGGGGAGACCGCGCTGATCGTCAGCGACGGCGCCGACCACCGGCGGCGCCGCCGGCTGGTCCAGCCGGCGTTCCACCACCGCCGCGTCGGCGGGTACGTGGCGCGGATGGCGGCCAACACCGACGCGGCGGTGGCGTCGTGGCGGCCGGGGCGGCGGCTGGACGCCTACGCCGAGCTGCGGTCGGTGATCCGCCGCAGCACCGTGGAGGTGCTGTTCGGGGACCGGCTCGCCGCCGACGCCGAGGTGATCGGGCGGCGGCTGCAGACCGCGCTCGCCGCGATCGACCAGAACTTCGTCCTGCAGATGGCGCTGCGGTCGGTGCCCAACCCCTACATGCGGCGGGTCGCGGCGGCCCGCGCGCAGGTGGTCGCGCGGGTGGACGAGGAGGTCGATCGGCGGCTGCGCGAGGGCGGCGCGCACGACGACGTGCTGGCCATGCTGATGGCGGCCCGCGACGAGGACGGCGCGGGCCTGACCCGCCAGGAGCTGCAGGACCAGGTCATCAGCCTGATCTCCGCCGGGTACGACACCACCAGCGCGGCGATGGCGTGGGCGGTGTACGCGCTGGCGGCGCACCCGGCCGCGTGGGAGCGGGCGCGCCGCGAGGTCGCCGAGGTGGTCGGCGACCGGGCGGTTGCGGCCGCGGACCTGCCCGCGCTGACCTATCTGGACGGGGTGGTGAACGAGACGCTGCGGCTGTTCCCGCCGGCGGTGCTCAGCGCCCGCGTCCCGGTGGAGGACTTCACCTATGCCGGGCACCGCGTCCCGGCGGGCGCGATGGTGCTGTACTCGCCGTTCGTCACGCACCGGATGCCGCAGGTGTGGCCGCAGGCGGGGCGGTTCCGGCCCGAGCGGTGGGATCCGGCCTCGCCGCTGCATCGGCCCGCGTCGCCGTCGACGTTCCTGCCGTTCGGCGGCGGGCCGCACCGCTGCATCGGGTCGACGCTGGCGACGGTGGAGCTGAAGACGATGCTGGCGTGCCTGCTGCGCGGCACGCGGCTGCGGCCGGCGGGCCCGGTGCCGGTCCCGACGAGCGTGACGGCGATGCGGCCGCGCGGCGGCCTGCCCGTCGAGATCCTCCCGCCCGCCCCCTAGCCGCCGCCCGGGCCGCCGTGCGGGCCGGTGGCGGCGCGGGTCAGCCGCTCGCCCATGGCCGCGAGCCGTTCGCGCAGTTCGGCCGGTTCGCGGATCTCGAAGTCCAGGTCGAGGTAGGCGATGCGCAGCGCCGTCCATTCCAGGGAGTCGGCGGTGGTGCGCAGCAGGCAGGTGTCGTCGTCGACCGGTTCGACCTCGGCGGCGGTGACGCGGAACCGGTCGGCGAGCTCGGCGGCGGGGGCGTGCACGAGCAGCACCGCGCGCCGCAGCGGCCGCGACCGCGCCAGCGACCGGGTGACGAACGCGGCGGCGCCGCCGGCGGGCGGCTCGCGGGGCGGGAACCGGACGCCGGTGGGGTGCGGGGCCGAGAGCCGGTCGACGCGGAAGGTCCGCCATTCGCCGCGGCCGGTGTCGTGGGCGACCAGGTACCAGCGGCGCCCGGCCGACACCAGCCCGTGCGGGTCGGCCAGGCGGCGGGTCTCGGCGCCGCCGGAGTCGCGGTAGGCGAAGCGGAGGCGTTCGCGGTCGCGGCACGCGGCGGCCAGCGCGGTCAGGACGGCCGGGTCGGCGGCGGGCCCGGCGGGCGGCCCGGTCAGCGGGGTGGTCGCGGTGTGCAGGGCGGTGACGCGGCGCCGCAGCCGCGCGGGCAGGACCTGTTCGAGCTTGGCCAGCGCCCGCACCGACGCCTCGCCGATGCCCTCGACCGCTCCCCCGGCGGCGGTGCGGAGCCCGACGGCGATCGCGACGGCCTCCTCGTCGTCCAGCAGCAGCGGCGGCATCGCGGCGCCGGCCTCCAGCGCGTACCCGCCGGCGGCGCCGAGGGTGGAGTGCACGGGGTAGCCGAGGCCGCGCAGCCGCTCGACGTCGCGGCGGACGGTGCGGGCGCTGACGCCGAGCCGCTCGCGCAGTTCGGGGCCGCTCCATTCGCGGCGGGCCTGCAGGAGCGACAGCAGCCGCAGCAGCCGTTCTGACGACATGCCTCCAGTATGCGGGCGAAGGAGGCCAGGTCCTGACCGCTTTGGTTCCTAGCGTGGCGGGCATGAGCGACGACGACATCGTGATCATCGGGGCCCGGCACAACAACCTGAAGGACGTCTCGGTGCGCATCCCGAAGAACCGGCTCGTGGTGGTGTCGGGGGTGTCGGGGTCGGGCAAGTCCTCGCTGGTGTTCGGGACGGTCGCGGCGGAGGCGCAGCGGCAGCTGGGCGAGACGCTCGGCTGGTTCGCCCGCGACCGGCTGCCCAAGCGGGAGCGGCCGGACGCCGACGCCGTCGACGGGCTGGCGCCCGCGGTGGTGGTCGACCAGCGGCCGGTCGGCGGGAACGCCCGCTCGACGGTCGGGACGGCCACCGGCGTGTCCCCGGTGCTGCGGGTGCTGTTCTCCCGGTTCGGGACGCCGTCGGCCGGGGAGGCCGCCGCGTACTCCTTCAACGACCCGCGGGGCATGTGCCGGGCGTGCGACGGGCTGGGCCGCGCGGTGCGGGTCGACCTGGACCGGTTCCTGGACGTCTCGCGGTCGCTGAACGAGGGCGCGGTGAACTTCCCGCCGTTCGGCGTCGGGACCTTCCCCTGGCAGCTGTACGCCGAGTCGGGCCTGTTCGACCCCGACAGGCCGCTGCGCGAGTTCACCGAGACCGAGTGGGAGCTGCTGCTGCACGGCAAGGGGTTCCGCGTGCCGCGCCGCAACCGGACCGGGTCGATGGGCGACAACGCCTACGAGGGCCTGGTCGCGCGGTTCGAGCGCCTCTACCTCAACCGGGACCCGGGCGCGCTGCGGGCGGGGCTGCGGGAGGCGGTGCGGCGCGTGGTCCGCGAGGACGCCTGCACCGCGTGCGGGGGCGCGCGCCTGAACCCGGCGGCGCTGGCGTCGCGGATCGGCGGCCGCTCCATCGCCGACCTGGCGCGGCTGGAGGCCTCCGACCTGATCGGCGTGCTCGCCGCGATCACCGACCCGGTCGCGGCGCGGGTCGCGGACGCGGCGGTCACCCGGCTGCGGCGGCTGGACGGCATCGGCCTGGGCTACCTCACCCTGGACCGCGAGACCGGCACCCTGTCGGGCGGGGAGGCGCAGCGGCTGAAGGTCGTCCGGCACCTGGGGTCGAGCCTGACCGGGATGGCCTACGTCTTCGACGAGCCGACCGCCGGCCTGCACCCCGCCGACGTGGACCGGCTGACCGGGCTGCTGGCGGGGCTGCGCGACCGGGGCAACACGGTGCTGGTGGTCGAGCACGACCCCGCCGTCATCGGCGCCGCCGACCACGTGATCGACATGGGGCCGGGCGCGGGCGAGGACGGCGGCCGGGTGCTGTTCACCGGCACCCCGGAGGCGCTGCGGGACGCGGGGACGCCGACGGGGCGGGCGCTGCGCCGCGCCGCGCCGGTCAAGGCCGCGGTGCGGGAGCCGTCGGGCTGGACGACGGTGGCCGGTGCCCGCGCCCGCAACCTCAAGGGCGTGACGGCGCGGTTCCCGCACGGGGTCCTGACGGCCGTGACGGGCGTGGCGGGGTCGGGCAAGACCACCCTGGTCATGGACGGGTTCGCGGCCCGCCACCCCGGTGCGGTCGTGGTGGACCAGTCGGCGATCGCGGCGTCCCGCCGGTCGACCCCGGCGACGTTCCTCGGCGCGATGGACCCGCTGCGGCGGCTGTTCGCCCGCGCGAGCGGCGCCCCGCCGGCGCTGTTCTCGCACAACTCGGCGGGCGCGTGCCCGGACTGCGGCGGCAGCGGCGAGATCGTCACCGACCTGGCGTTCATGGACCCGGTCACGACGCGGTGCCGGGCGTGCGGGGGCCGCCGCTACCGGCCGGAGGCGCTGGCGCACACGCTGCGGGGCCGCACGATCGCCGACGTGCTGGAGATGACCGCCGACCGCGCCCTGGCGTTCCTCGAAGGACCCGCCACCGAGGGGGCCGCTGCGGAGGGGGTCGCCGGGCCGCTGCGGGCGCTGCGGGACGTGGGCCTGGG
This sequence comes from Actinomadura sp. NPDC049382, assembly GCF_040677125.1. Classification (NCBI taxonomy): domain Bacteria; kingdom Bacillati; phylum Actinomycetota; class Actinomycetes; order Streptosporangiales; family Thermomonosporaceae; genus Actinomadura; species Actinomadura sp. NPDC049382. Next base: position 3,357 of record NZ_JBFARO010000176.1, on the reverse strand, counting down.
CTACCTGACGCTCGGCCGCCCGCTGACGTCGCTGTCGGGCGGGGAGCGGCAGCGCCTGAAGCTGGCGGCGCGGCTCGGCGGCACCGGCGCGGTCTACGTGCTGGACGAGCCGGCGACCGGGCTGCACATGTCCGACGTCGGCGCGCTGATCGCGCTGCTGGACCGGCTGGTGGACGCCGGGAACACCGTGGTGGTGGCCGAGCACGACCCGCGGGTGGTCGCGGCGGCGGACTGGGTGATCGACCTCGGCCCGGGCGGCGGCCGGCACGGCGGCGAGATCGTGTTCGCCGGCACCCCGGCGGCGCTGCTGGACGCGCCGGGTTCGGCGACGGCGGAGTACCTGCGCCGCGAGGCCGCCCCGGCCGCCGTGTGACCCGCCCCGCCGCGCCCGGCCTCGCCGGGGCTAGTCGCCGGTGGCGAGGCGGGCGGGGAACCCGCCGGTGGCGATCGGCCCCCACCGGTCGATCGCGACGCGGATCAGCGACTTGCCCTGGCGGCGCATCGCCTCGCGGTACTCGTCCCAGTCGGGGTGCTCCCCGGCGATGCACCGGTAGTAGTCGACGAGGGCGTCGGCGGCGTCGGGCATGTCGATGACCTCGGCGGTCCCGTCGACCTGGACGTAGGGGCCGTTGAAGTCGTCCGACAGCACGCACAGCGACACGCGCGGGTCGCGGCGGGCGTTGCGGGCCTTGGCGCGCTCGGGGTAGGTGGATACCACGACGCGGCCCTGCCCGTCGACGCCGCAGGTCACGGGCGACATCTGCGGGCGCCCGTCGGCGCGGGCGGTGGACAGCAGGGCATGGTGGCGGGGCCGCAGGAACTCCAGCAGCTCGGCGCGGCCGATGCGGTTCGCGGTGGCGATGGAAGGAGCCATGGCCCCACCCTAGGGAACCGGGCGCCGATGAGTTCGGGCCCGCCGCGCGGTCTGCACCTGAGACAGTCCAGCCGAAGGAGGACGGCGATGACCACCGACCGCGAACCCGTCGAGGCCCACAACCTCGACATCTACGGCAGCCCCGAACTGGAGTGGGCGGACGTCCGCGACGCGCTCGTGGGGGCGCTGCCCAAGCCGGAGACGGCGGCGTTCCTGGGGACGGTCCGCCCGGACGGCCGGCCGCACTCGGCGGGCATCGGCCCGCTGTGGCGCGACGGCGAGGTGTTCTTCGTCAGCGGGCCCGGCACCCGCAAGTCGCGCAACCTGGCGGCGAACCCGGCCTGCACCCTGTCGGTCCGCACCCCGTCCGGGGACGTGGTGCTGGAGGGGACGGCCGAGCGCGTCACCGACCCGGCGGTGCTGGAGCCGGTCGCGGCCGCCTACCGGGAGGGCGGCTGGCCCGCGCAGGTCGACGGGGACGCCTTCACCGCCCCCTACAGCGCGCAGAGCGCCGGCCCGCCGCCCTGGCACCTGTACCGGCTGGTGTTCCACACGGTGGTGGCGCTCAGCACGGTGGAGCCGTACGGCGCGGCGCGCTGGCGCTTCGCGACCTGACCGCCGCCCGGTCGCCTCGGCCGGCCGCCCCGGCCGGTCATCGACTTTCGTCTACGGTCCCGTCGCCGTTCGGGCGCACCGCGCGGCGCCGGCGGGCGGCGAGACTTAGGGCATGGCACGGGGCATTTCACTCGGGGGCGCGCCGGTGGGCCGCTGGAGGCTGGAGCACGGCGGCCGCCTGCTGGAGGTCGAGACCGGCCGCGCCGGCTGGGACCGGTTCGCGCGCCTGTACGTCGACGGCGTGCGGGAGGCGGCCGTGGACGGGGTGCTGCTGAAGGCGGAGCTGCCGTACGGGCAGTGGTCGGTGGCGGTGGTGTTCGACGCGGCCGGGCTGCTGGACGGGCAGGCCGCCCGCTGCGCGCTGACCCCGCCGAAACCCGCCGAGGACGACGCGGACGGCGGGGAGCCGGTGGCGTTCGAGCCGCCGGCGGGGACGCGGGCGGCGCGGCGGGAGGCGTTCGCGCGGGCGCGTCCGGTCCTGTACGCCTCGCGGCATGTGGTGGTGGCGGCGGGGAAGGTGCTGTTCCCGCTGCTGGGACTGGGTGCGCTGGTGCGGCTGCTGCTGGCGCTGGTGCCGCGCCCGGACGTCGCCCTGCCCGACATCGACCTGCCGTCGCCGCCGTGGCCGGACATCCCGTGGCCGGACGTCCCGCTCCCGGACCTGCCGGAGGTGCCGGAGGTGCCGGGGTGGGTGCGGGCGGTGCTGGCGGCGACGAAGTTCTGGGTGCCGGTGCTGATCGCGGCGGTGGTCGCGGTGCGGGAGGTGCGGCGCCGCGGCCGGTCAGCCGCTGAGCAGGGCGAACAGCCCGGCGCAGGTGAGCGCGACCATGACGGCGGCGATCGGGAGCTGCCCGCGCGCGGCCGGGCCGGGGCCGCGCAGGGCGAGGTCGTGCGCGGCGATGGTCCCGGCGATGTGGCCGAGGACGATGGCGTTGACCTGGACCTGCGCGGTGAGCGTGGGCCCGGTGAGGTCGTAGTCGATCCGGTTGCCGGTGGAGCCGAGCAGGTTCCAGCCCGTCCCGAACGGGTCGCTGGCGAGGATGACGGTGGTCTGCCCTTCCAGGACGAAGAAGGAGAAGTAGTGGGCGAGGGTGTAGCCGAGCGCGATGGGCAGCAGCGTCGCGGCGAACCGGGCGGGCAGCGCGGCCGGGTCCTGGCCGGTCAGGCGGGCGCTGAGGCGCAGCGCCGCGACGTAGAGGGCGGCGACGGCGCCGATCGCGGCGGCGAGCCCTAGCGTCCCGGCGGGGACGCTGGAGGGGTCGACGTTGTCGCGCCAGTAGGTGGTGCGGGTGATGCCGTCGAACCCGGTGGAGCCGATGAGGACGCAGGCGGTGGCGGTGAGGCCGGGTTCGGCGGCGCCGGTCATCAGGCCGGTGAGGGGCGTCCGCAGGACGAGGGTCCCGTCGGGGCGGCGTCCGATCGGGCACATCCGGGCCAGCAGGCTCGCGTAGGCCTCGAACCCGTCCCCGCGGGTGAACCAGTCGCGGCCGAACCACCAGGCCAGGGCGAGGTTCGCGGCCGCGTAGGCGAGGACGAGCGTCCCGACCAGGCGCGGGTCGGAGCGGTGGGGGGCGACCAGTTCCAGCCACACGAACCCGGTGAGCCAGGCGGCGGCGGGCCAGTACCCGAGGCGGGCGGGCAGGGCGCGGCGCCCGGCGGGCGGGGTGCGGGTGGCGCGGCACAGGGCGGCGTGCAGGGTGCGGAGCGGGTTGACGCGCCGCCACACGGGTCCGAGCAGGACGCCGGCGGGGACGAGCCCGACCCAGAACGTCACGTACAGCGCCCACGGCGCCAGGTTGGCGTCGGCGCCGGGCGGCCCGGCGAACGCGACCGCGACGACGAGCGCCGCCGCGGCGAGGGCGAGGGCC
>NZ_JBFARO010000175.1:0-14693 GCF_040677125.1 Actinomadura sp. NPDC049382 | reverse complement strand
TTCAGCAGCATGACGAGGCCCTCGCGGAGGAGCACGTTGTCCTCGGCGATCACGATCCGCACGGCAGCTCCACCTCGAGCGTCGTCCCTTCTCCGTCGGGGCTGTCGATGCGGGTCGTCCCGTCGAGCGCCGCCACCCGGCGGCGGATGCCGGCGAGGCCGCTGCCCCGGTCCGGATCGGCCCCGCCCTTGCCATCATCCCGCACGCTGATCACCAGGCGGGCAGGGGCGCGGCGCAGCACGACCCAGCCGTGGCGCGCGCCGCTGTGCTTGGCGATGTTGGTGAGGGCCTCGGCGACGACGAAGTAGGCGGCGGCCTCGACGGCGGCGGGCGCCCGGCCGTCCGCGACGTCAAGCTCCACCGGGATCGGCTGGCCCGCGGCGAGCGCGCGCAGCGCCCCGGCGAGGCCCCGGTCGGACAGGATCGGCGGGTAGATGCCGCGGATCACCGTGCGGAGCTGGGTGAGCGCCTCCTCGATGCCCTCCCTGGCCTCCAGGAACAGCGTGCGGGCGGCGTCCGGGTCGGTGCCGAAGCGGCGGTCGGCGAGGCCGAGGCGCAGCGCGGCGGCGACGAGCTGGGCCTGCGTCCCGTCGTGCAGGTCGCGCTCGATGCGGCGCAGCTCGGCGCCGTGCGCCTCCAGCGCCTCGGCGCGGGTCTCGGTCAGCTCCTCGACCCGCTCGCTGAGGCTGGTGCGGCGGGTCGGGCCGAGCAGCGCGGCGGCGAGCCGGGCCTGCCAGCGGACGAGCCGCGGCACCAGCCACAGCAGGACGAGCAGGTCGAACGCCCCCTGGACGAACGGCATCGTCAGCGCCTTCGGCCAGCTGTCCAGCGTGATGAACGCCGACTGGGAGCCCTCGGGCGCCGCCCACCACCACAGCGGCAGCGACAGCGTGAAAGGGATCGCCGGCCAGATCGCCACCGCGATCAGCGCGGCCTGCAGGCCGGTGAGGCCGTGCACCGCCATCCAGGCCGCGTCCCGCCAGGTCGCCCGCGACGCCAGCAGCCGCCGCCCCTCGGCCAGGCCGTCGCCCACGGGACGGTACGGCTCGGGGATCTCGCGGCCGAGCAGCCGGCCGGCCCGGCGCCGCTCGGCGTTCGCGAGCCGGCGCAGCGGCCGCACGGCCGACGGCAGCCACGGCAGCACGACGGGCAGCAGCACCAGGAAGGCGATCAGCGGGGCCAGCCCGAACAGCGCGGGCGCGGCGGTGCGCAGGGCGCCGACCAGCTCGCGGGTCGCGTCCACGCTGCGTTTCAGTGCGGTTCTCATGTCACCTCGCCATCACGGTAGGCGACGGTGAGGCCCCGCGCAGCCGGGCCCGCACCCCTGACGGGGGTGTAGCCCGCTCCACCATGGACTCGTCCGGGACGACCGAACCGCACAGGTCGTCCCCCAGGCGGCCTCTCCGCCGTTACGATCGCCACTGGCATGCTCTGTACCGGAACGGCGTGAAATGGATGATGTGGAGGTCCGGCACCTGCCGGGCGATCTGCCGCAGCTGTTCGACGACGGTGTCGGGGACGACACCGCCGCGCGGACGCTGTCGGTGCCTCTGCCCGACGGGGACCTGGTCTGGCCCGACCCCGGCTACCCGCAGCGGCGGCCGCTCATGCGGCCCGCGCTCTGGCTGAGCGACGACCCGGTCCGCGGCGACCTGTGGGCCGCGCTGCGCGCCGAGCACCACCGGTCGGGGCTCTGGCCGCTGCTGATGGACGAGAGCGACCAGCCGTGGGCGGCCGGGCAGATCGCGCCGGAGCCGGTGAGCGAGGTCGCGAACTACCATCCGCACGCCTTCATGTACGAGGTGTGGGCCGACTTCGCCGAGCAGGCCGCCGACGGCGACCTGGAGGACCTCGCCCCCTACGGCCGGCACTGCCCCGGCCCCGCCCCGGCCGGGGTGCCGCTGGACGACCCGGGCAGCGTGGCCGACCGCCACGCCCGCCTGCTCGCCGCCCGCGGGCTCTCGCTGGGGCTCGTCGCGGTGGAGCGGGGCGCCGACGCGCTGGCCGCCGTCGGCTGGCAGGGCGCCCTCAACCACAACGAGTGGACGGCGCCGCTGTCGGCCGTCCTGCGCAGCTGGGAGGACCGGTTCGGCGCGCGCGTCGTCGGGCTCGGCTTCAACACGCTGGAGCTGAGCGTCGCCGCGCCTCCCGTCACCACCCGGCACGCCGTGCAGGTCGCGGCCGAGCACTGGGCGTTCTGCCCCGACATCCTGTTCCAGGGCCCGGGCACCCTCACCGGGTACGCGGAGGAGATCCGCGGCAAGACCTACTGGTCGTTCTGGTGGGACTGACCGGCCTTCGGGCCGGCCGGCCCTGACCGGCCGCCGCTGACCGGCCGACCGGCCAAAAGGTCGGTCATGGCGTGTGAACCTCCAGGTCATTTGCGCCGGTAACTCCCTGAGGGACGGTTACGGTGGGGCGGGTGAGCACCGGGTGGCGCGGCCCGGACGGGCCCCGGGCGACCCGCGCGGGCGGCACCCTCGCGCGTCCGCCGTCCGGTCCGGGGGCACTGAGGGGGCGCTGCCATGACCGATGGAGCGGGCGACGGGCACATCACCGAACTGCTGCGCGCCTGGCGGGAGCCGGTGCTGAGCCGCTGGACCGAACTGGTCGGGACGAGCGTCCGCGGGCGCATCACCGAGGCCGAGCTCCGCTCGGAGCTGGACGAGATGTACGGGCTGGTCGAGCGGGCCCTCGGCGGCGACGAGACCGCCGCCGGGGAGCTGCGGGCGACGCTCGCGGAGATCTCCCGCGGGCGGGCCCGGCAGGGCTTCAGCCCGACCGAGGTCGCGATCGGCGTGTTCGCGCTGAAGCAGGCGCTGTACGAGCAGGTGCGCGCCACCCAGGACCGCCGGGCCTACGGCGAGCTGATCGACTTCTCCGCCTACGTCGACGAGCTGGGCCTGGCCACGTTCGAGACCTACGCCGCCGCCCGCGAGCAGGTCATCGCCGACCAGGCCGAGCAGCTGCTGGAGCTGTCGACGCCCGTCGTGAAGCTGTGGGACGGGATCCTCGGCGTCCCCCTCGTCGGCACGCTGGACTCGGCCCGCACCCAGGTGGTGATGGAGACGCTGCTGGAGACGCTGGTGGACACCGGCTCCCGGTTCGCGGTGATCGACATCACCGGGGTGTCCGCCGTGGACACCGAGGTGGCCCAGCACCTGCTGAAGACCGTCATGGCGGCCCGGCTGATGGGCACCGAGTGCGTGATCTCCGGCGTCCGGCCGCAGATCGCGCAGACGATCGTGACGCTCGGCATCGAGTTCGGCGACATCGTGACGAAGGCCGACCTCGCCGACGCGCTGGCGTACACGCTCGACCGCAGCGGCGTGCGCCTGGCCCGCGAGGAGGGCGCCTGATGGACCGCGTGCCCATCCTCAAGATCGGGAACGTCCTGCTGGTGTCGATCCAGCTCGACCTGCAGGACCAGACCGTCCTGGCGCTCCAGGAGGACCTGGCCGACCGGATCACCGCCACCGGCGCGCACGGCGTCATCATCGACATCACCGCGGTGGAGATCGTCGACTCGTTCATCGGCCGCATGTTCGCCACCATCGCCGCCATGTCGCGGCTCATGGACGCCGAGACGGTGGTGGTCGGAATGCGCCCGGCGGTGGCGATCACGCTGGTGGAGCTCGGGCTCTCGCTCGGCGGGGTGCGCACCGCGCTGGACCTGGAGGAGGGCATGCGGCTGCTCGGCACGGGTGCGCGCGGCGGGGCGGGCGGCCCGTGACGTCCCCGCCCGGCGAGGAGGTGCCGATCGTGTCGGGCGATGACGTGGTGCGCGTCCGGCAGCTGGTGCGCGCCGCCGCGGCGGCGGCCGGGCTGTCGCTGGTCGACCAGACCAAGATCGTCACGGCGGCGAGCGAGCTGGCGCGCAACACCTACGCGTACGGCGGCGGCGGCACGATGCGGATCGAGCAGGCGGTGGACGACCGGGGCCGGACGGGCGTCCGCATCGTCTTCCACGACGACGGCCCGGGCATCCCGGACGTCGAGCGGGCCCTGTCGGCGGGCTGGTCGAGCGGCACCGGGCTCGGCCTCGGCCTGTCCGGCGCCCGCCGGCTGAGCGACGAGTTCGACCTGACCAGCGAGGCCGGGAAGGGCACCACGGTGACGGTGGCCAAATGGCCGCGCTGACCGGCGCCGGCTGGACGACCAGCCCGTCCGCCGACGACACGCTGCGGGTGCGGGTGGAGGAGGAGAGCGCCGCGGCGGGCGTGCGGCGGCGCGTCACCGCGCTCGCCGAGCGGCTCGGGTTCGCCGGGGAGCGCCTCGAACAGGTGCGGCTGGCCGCGACCGAGGCCGCGACGAACCTCGCCCGGCACGCCCGGCGGGGCGAGATGATCCTGCGCATCGTGCGGCACGACCGGACCGCGGTGGTGGAGTTCGTCGCCTTCGACCGGGGGCCCGGCATCACCGACGTGCCGGTGTCCCTGCGGAACGGCTACTCGACCCGCGGGACGCTCGGGCTCGGGCTGGGCTCGATCGAGCGGCTCGCCGACCGGTGCGCCCTGTACTCGCTGCCCGGGGCCGGCACCGTGCTGTACGCGCGGTTCCGGCCGCCCGGCGCGCCCGCCGGCGACGCCGCGGCCGACCCGCCGTTCGCCGGCCTGACGGTGCCGATCGACGGCGAGGAGCAGTGCGGCGACGCCTACACCGCCCGCCTCCTGGACGGCACGGTCTACGCGCTGCTCTGCGACGGCCTCGGGCACGGCCCGCTCGCCGCGCGCGCGGCCTGGGAGGCCGTCCGGGCGGCGCACGAGACGGCGCTGCCCGCCTCCCCCGCCGACGTCCTGATGAGCGTCCGGCGGCGGCTCATCCCGACCCGCGGCGGCGCCGTGGCCGTCGCGGTCGTCGACCCGGCCGCCGGGCGGGTGCGCTACGCCGGGATCGGCAACATCGCCGGGTGGATCGTCGCGCCGGACCGCCGGCAGGGCATGATCTCCGTGCCGGGGATCGCCGGGACGACCGCCGGGCGGATCCGGGAGCACTCCTACACGCTGCCCCCGGGCGCGGCCGTGGTGCTGCACTCCGACGGGCTCACCGGCCGCTGGAGCCTCGCCGACCGGCCGGGCCTGCACCTGCGCGACCCGCTGCTGATCGCGGCGACGCTGCTGCGCGACGCCGGCGCGCACCACGACGACCGGTCCGTGCTCGCGATCGCGACGGACGGGCGGTGGTGAGGCGTGGCCGAGGACCTGGTCCGCATGGAGATCTCGGACGAGGAGGGCGTGTTCACCGTCCGGCGGGCGGGCCGGCAGGTCGCCGCCGCGGTCGGCCTCGAACACCAGGACCAGGTCCGCGTCGCGACCGCGCTCAGCGAGGTCGGCCGGGAGCTGTACGCGTGCTCGGGGCTCGTGTCGGTGGCGTTCCGGCTCGACCCGGGGCGGCACCCGGCGCTGGTGGTCGAACTGGACCTGCGCCCGCGCCCGGACGCGGTGCGGACGACCGCGTGCCAGGTCGCGGCGGCGCGGCTGGTGAGCCTGCTGGAAGAGGAGGAGACCGCGGAGGGCGGCGTCCGCCTCCGGCTGCGCAAGGACCTGCCCTCCGGCGCCGCGCCGGTCGGCGAGGGAGAGCTGAGCAGGCTCCGCGCGCGGCTCTCCCGGCTGCACCCCCTGCCCGCCCTGGAGGAGCTGCAGACGCAGAACACGGAGCTGACCGCCGCGCTCACGGATCTGCAGCGCCGGCAGGAGGAGCTGCGGACCCTCAACGCGGAGCTGGAGGAGACCAACCACGGGGTCATGGCCCTCTACAGCGAGCTCTCCGAGGAGCTTGAGGAGACGAACCGGGGCGTCGTGGCGCTGTACGCCGAGCTGGAGGAGAAGTCCGACCAGCTGCGCGAGGCCGGCGAGGCCAAGAACCGGTTCTGGGCCGGCATCAGCCACGAGCTGCGCACGCCGGTGAACGGCGTCATCGGGCTCACCCGGCTGCTGCTCGACCCGTCCGCCGACCCGCTCACCGAGGAGCAGCGGCAGCAGATCACCCTGATCCGCGACACCGGCGGCACCCTGCTGTCGATGGTGAACGAGCTGCTGGACATGGCCAGGGCCGAACAGGGCCGGCTGGAGCCGAACCCGGCGCCGGTGGACGTGCCGGCGCTGCTGGCGGAGCAGGCGGAGCTGCTGAACCCGATGGCCGAGCAGGCCGGGCTGTCGCTCGTCGTGGACGACGCGGACGCGCCGCGCGACTTCGTCACCGACCCGGAGATGCTGTCCCGGATCCTGCGGAACCTCGTGGGGAACGGCCTGAAGTTCACCGAGGAGGGCGGGGTGCGGGTGTCGGCGCGGCGGGCCGGCGAGGACGTGGAGTTCACCGTGGCCGACACCGGGGTGGGGATCCCGCCCGACGAGCGGGAGCGGGTCTTCGAGGAGTTCCACCGGGTGCCCGGCAGCGGCGGCACCGGCACCGGGCTCGGCCTGCCCTTCGCCCGCCGGCTCGCCCGCATCCTCGGCGGCGACGTGACCCTGGACAGCGCCGTGGGCGAGGGGACGACCGCCACCGTGCGGCTGCCGCCGTACCGGGACATGGCCCACCTCGACCTCGGCCACGTCCTGATCGTGGACGACGACGCGACGGCCCGCCGCACCCTGCGCGACCTGGTGGACGCGTCCGCCGACCGGGTCTCCGAGGCCGCCGACGGGACCGCCGCGCTGGCCGCCGCCGCGGCGGACCCGCCCGACCTCGTCCTGCTGGACCTGCGCATGCCCGGCCGGGACGGCTACGACGTCCTCGCCGGGCTGCCCACCGGGACGCCGGTCGTCCTGGTCACCTCGGCGAACGCCGCCGCGTCCGACGACCCCCGGCTCCGCCGCGCCGACGCGGTGCTCGGCAAGGACCGGATCGGCCCCGAGTCGCTCGCCGCGGCGATACGCTCCGCTCACGCCCGCCGGGCACGGGAGGGTAGGTGACCGGCATGGGGACCTGGACGACGCTGGTGGTGGACGACAGCGACACCAAGCGCTACATCGTCGGCCGCTGGCTGCGCCGCGCCGGGCACACGGTGGTGGAGGCGGCGTCCGCGGCGGAGACCTGGCGGCGGCTCGCCGAGCACGACGTCGACCTGGTGGTGCTCGACGTGAAGCTGCCGGACATGAGCGGCATCGAGGTGTGCGAGCGGATCAAGTCCGCGCCGGACACGAACTCGCTGCCCGTCATCCACATCTCCGCGCAGGCCGTGGACGTCGCCGACCGCACCCACGGGCTGCGGCGCGGCGCCGACGCCTACATGACCGACCCGATCGACCCGGGCGAGTTCCTCGCCACGGTCGAGGCGGTGCTGCGCTACTACGAGGCGCGGCGGCGGGCCGAGCGGATGGTCGGCCGGATGGCCGAGTTCACCCGGACCTCGCTGGCGATCAACGCGGCCACGTCCTTCGACCAGCTGGCGGAGGTCGCCGCGAGCGGCGCCCACGCGATCTTCGAGGTGCCGGCCGCGGTGTTCATCGTGCCGCCGGCCGGCCGGCCGCGGCGCGCCGTCGAGGCGGACGGCGGCCCCGAGCACCGCGACTACCCGCCGGGCCTCATCGAGCGGCTGATCGGCCGCACCGGGCTGGGCGACGACACCGGCACCGAGATCACGCGGGTGCCGCTGCGGGAGTGGCGGGACCTGGTGCCCGACCCCGTGCTGCGCGGCGACGCCCTGCTGGTGGTGTCCCGGCTCAAGCACGGCCACCCGCCCATCTGCATCGCGATCGACGCCCGGGGCGCGCAGGAGGACGCCGAGACCAACCTGCTGCGCCAGCTCGGGCAGGCGGTGGCGCTGGCGCTCGCCGCGCTGCGCAGCTACACCGAGGAGCACACGATCTCGCTGACCCTGCAGCGCAGCCTGCTGCCGGCGTCGCTGCCGCGGGTGCCGGGCTGGGAGCTCGCGGTCCGCTACGAGCCCGCCGGCGACCAGGCCGAGGTCGGCGGCGACTTCTACGAGGTCCTCGACCTCGGCGACCGCATACTGGTGGCCATCGGGGACGTGCAGGGCCACTCGCTGCGGGCCGCGACGGTGATGGCGGAGGTCCGGCACGCGCTGCGCGCGTTCGCCGCCGAAGGGCACGGCTCCGTCCAGATCCTCCGGCTGCTGAACGGGGTGATGGAGCGCTACCACGACGACCAGACCGTCACCATGACCCTGATGACGCTGGACCCCCGCAGCGGCCGGCTGCACATCGCCAGCGCCGGGCACCTCCCGCCGCTGCACATCGCCGCCGGCCAGGCCCGCTACGGCAAGGGCGGCGGCGTGATCCTCGGCTTCCCGGCCGACGGCGTCGCGGTCGAGGAGACCGTGGTCCCGCCGGGCGGCACCGTCGTGCTGATCACCGACGGGCTGATCGAGGACCGCGGCATCCCGCTCGCCGACAACATGGAGCGGCTGCGGGCCATCGCCGCCCACGTCGAGGACGACCTGGAGCACTTCAGCGACCGCGTCATCGCCGAGTTCGGGCACCGCGAGGACGACGTCGCGCTGGTCGCCCTGCGCCGCGGGCCCGACCCGGGGCCCGCGGAGGGCGCGCACTGACCCCGCGCGGCGGCCCGCTCCCCTACGATGCGGCCAGGGACGGCGAGGGGATCGGGGTCGGATGCTGCGGCGTGGAAGAGTGCTCTCCGGGGTCATCGCGGCGGCGGTCGTCGGCACGCTCGCGGCCGACATCACCGTCATCGCGTCCGGGCGGCTGGAGGACGAGCGGCCCGCCGCGTCCGGCGACCTGGTGTCGGTCGACCGGGGCGCCGCGCCGCAGGCCCCGGCCGTGGCCCCGCTGACCCGCCGCTACACGCCGCACCTGCTGGTCGCCGGCACGACCCCGCTGCCGCCCGCGGCCGTCGAGCGGGCCCGCCGGCTGAAGGGCGTCGCGCGGCTCACGGTCGTGGACGCCGCCCGCGTCGGCGTCGCCGGGCGCCGCATGGGCCTGCTGGGCGTCGACCCGTCGGCGTTCCGGGCGTTCGTGCCGGAGGCGACCGCCGAGTCCGACCAGCTGTGGCAGACGGTCGCGTCCGGCGGTCTGGCCGTGTCGTTCGAGCAGAGCCGCGACGGGGCGCTGCCGCTCGGCTCCGTCGTCCAGGCGGGCCGCAGCAGCGCCCCCGGGCAGGTCCGCGTCGGCGCCTACGCGACGATGGGCATCGGCGACATCGACGCCGTCGTGTCCCGCGAGCAGGCCCGCGCGCTGGGCCTGCCGGACGGCAACGGCCTGGTCATCAGCGCCCCGAAGGCCGACCACGCGAAGCTCGCCAAGCGGCTCCAGAAGGTCCTCCCGCGCGGGACGAAGGTCGCGACGCTGACCCCGCCGCCGAAGAAGCGCGCGGCGCAGCCGGGCCGGCCGGGTCGGCCGGGCCTCCCGCAGGTCACGGGCCGGCCGGACGGGGCGGCCGGCGAGCGCACCCCGATCACCGGGAACAGGATGACGCCCACGATGCGGACCGTCCTGCTGGAGATCGCCGGCATGTTCGGCCCGTTCCCGGTGATCGGCTGCTACCGCTCCACCGGCGACCCGCAGGACCACGGCGACGGCCGCGCCTGCGACTTCATGGAGAGCACCGGCGGGCGGATGCCGAGCGCCGGCGCGCAGCGGCACGGCGACCAGGTCGCCCGGTACGCGGTCGCGAACGCCCGGCGGCTCGGCATCTCCTACGTCATCTGGAAGCAGCAGATCTGGAACGTGCGCGGCGGCGGCTGGCGGCCGATGGAGGACCGCGGCAGCATCACCCAGAACCACTACGACCACGTGCACATCTCGGTGCTGCGCTAGCCGCGCCCGGCCGCCGCGCGGCGCGGGGAAAGCGTCAGGACAGCTCCTGCTCGCACCAGACGACCTTGCCGCCCGCGGTGCGCCGCACGCCCCAGCGCTGCGCCAGCCGCCCCACGACGTGCAGGCCGCGGCCCGACTCCATCGCGTCGTCCTCGTCGTCGTGCAGCCGGATGCGGGGGCGCCCGTCGGAGGAGTCGGCGACCTCGCAGACCAGGCCGCCCTCCCGCACCAGCCGCAGCGTGACGCGCCCGCCGACGTGCTGGATCGCGTTGGTGACGAGTTCCGACACCAGCAGCATGGTGCTGTGGGTCAGGTCGTCGAGGTCCCAGCGGGCGAGCCGGTCGCGGACGAGGCCGCGGGCGCGGCGGACGGCGGCGGGCTCGGCGGGCAGCTCCCAGGTGGCGTGGTGGTCGGCGGGGATGCGGGAGAGGCGCGCCACCAGCATCGCGATGTCGTCGCGGTGCTCGTCGTCGTAGACGCCGTCGAGGGCCGCCTGGCACAGGTCGTCCAGCGGGCGGGCGGCGGCGCCGGGCCCGAACGTGGCGAGCAGCCGCGCGAGCCCGTCGTCGATGTCGCGGGCCCGGTTCTCCACCAGCCCGTCGGTGTAGAGGAACAGCAGCGTGCCGTCCTCGACGGTGAACTCGCGGGTCACGATCGGGCCGTCGCCGCCGACGCCGAGCGGCGGCGCGGGCGGCACCGGCAGGTACTCCGGCTCGGCGCCGGGCGGGGCGAGCAGCGGCGGCAGGTGCCCGGCGCTCGCGACCTCGCACCGGCCGCTGACCGCGTCGTAGACGACGTAGGCGCAGGTGGCGAAGTGCGGCTCGCGCTCGCCGAGCGTGCGCATCAGGGAGTCGAGGCGCTCCAGGGCCTCGGCGGGCGGCAGCTCCAGCCCGGCGAGGGTGTGGATGGCGGTGCGGAGGCGGCCCATCGTGACGGCGGCCTTCACGCCGTGCCCGGCGACGTCGCCGACCACCAGCGCGACCCGGCCGCCGGGCAGCGCGATCGACTCGTACCAGTCGCCGCCGACCTCGATGCGGCGGCTGCCCGGCAGGTAGCGGTGGTGCACCTCGACCGTCGACGGCGCCGACAGGCCCGTCGGCAGCAGGCTGCGCTGGAGGGTGAGGGCGGTCGCGCGCTCCCGCGAGTACTGGCGGGCGCTCTCCACGAAGATCGACGCCCGGTTCGCGAACTCCATCCCGATCTCGACGTCGTAGGCGTCGAACGGCCGGTGCGCCGCGTTGCGGGTGCAGACGAAGAACCCCAGCACGCCCGCCGCGGACGCGATCGGGAGTAACAGCATCGACGCGCCCTTGAGCAGTTCGGCGACCGGCGGGCGGCGCCACGCGCCCGCGAGCCGGGCCGCGCCCTCGCCGCCGAGGGCGCGCAGCACCGGCTCGCCGGACTCCAGGCACAGCGCGTGCGGCGTGCCCGGCGGGTAGACCAGCGACTCGCCGGTGGGGAACGTCGCGTCCCAGGCCGGGTCCTCGTCGTCGAAGCCGATCGCCATCCGGCGCAGCTGCGGCCCGTCCGGGCCCTCCGGCGGCTCGTCGGCGTCGATGTGGCTCTCGGCCAGCAGCAGCGCGCCCGAGTTGCAGAAATGCGGGACGAGGACGTCCATCAGGCCGCGCGCCAGCAGTTCCAGGTCGAGGGTGGAGCCGATGCGGGGCAGCGCGTCGTCCAGCAGCGCGCGGCGGATGACGGCCGGGTCGACGAACCGGTCGGCGAGCGGCACCGGCACCCGGATCACCGCGAGCGCGGCGAGGCCCGGGGCGTCGGGCGCGCCGCCGCTCATCGGGTGGACGGTCACGACCGCGTCCAGCGTGCCGCCCGCCGGGGTCTCCACGGCGAGCATGGCGGTGCGCTCCCGGCCGGCCTTCAGCGCCTCCAGCAGCGGCTCCCGCGCGCCGGGGATCACCTCGTCCAGGTAGGCGCCCCGCAGGTCGTCCGCGTTCCGCGAGAGCACGGCGGCGGCGTTGCGCTCGAACTGGAGAATTCTCCCCGACGATTCCATGCCGAGAATGAGAATTCGGGTGGACGACTCCATCGCTCGATTATGGGACATCGGACGGCCGGATGCGGCCGATACGGGCGGGGAGATCCGTCCTTAACCCCGGGCGTGGGCCTCGTCCAGGAACTGCTTCCAGGTCCGCTTCCCGGCGGCGTGTCCGGGGACCAGGTGGTGGCCCTCCCGGAACCCGCGCCCGACCTTTCCGGGAAGCGGCAGCGGCACCGTGACCGGCCGCCGCAGGCCGCGCGCCGCCAGGTAGTCCCCGAGCATCTCCTCGACGGTGAGCACCTCGGGGCCGCCCATGTCGTCGACCCGCCGCGCGGGCCCGGCCGCGAGCGCCAGGTCGGCGAGCCGCCCCGCGACCTCGGCGACGTCGATCGGCTGGTCGCGCAGCCCCTTCGGCACGACCGCCACGCCGGGGATCTTGGTGAGGACGTTGAAGACCGCGTCGGGCAGCGTGTGGAACTGGGTGGTCCGCAGGATCGTGTACGGCAGGCCGGAGCCCTCGATGAGCCGCTCCACGGCGTGCTTCGTCCGGTAGTAGCCGTAGGGGATCTTGTCGACGCCGACGATCGAGATGTAGACCAGGTGCGGGGCGCCCTCCCCGCGCGCCGCCTCGACCAGCCGCCGGGCGGCGGGCAGGTCCCGCTTGGGGTGGAACGGGTCGCTGGCGCAGTGCACGATCGTCTCCGCGCCGGCGACCGCCGCGGCGACGCCCTCGCCCTTCCACAGATCGCCCTTGTGCCAGGTCAGCCCCGGTTCGGGGGCGCGTTCGCGGCGGCTCAGCCCGTGCACGTCCGCGCCGGCCTCCGCCAGCCGCCGCACGACCACCCGGCCGAGCGTGCCGCTCGCCCCGGTCACGAGGATCATGGTGCCTCCTTGATCGGTCAGGAACTCCCGAAGACCTGCGGCGGCGGGACGGGCGCGACGATCTCCTCGCCGTCGTGCAGCGGCGCCGCGCCGGCGCAGAACGCGGCGAGGTCGCCGCCGTCCATCACCCGGGCCCGGACGATGCCGCCCGCCGCGCGGCGGGTCAGCTCGGCGACCGGCAGCGGCGCCTGCGACCCGGCCACGATCAGGTTGCCGAACCGGCGGCCCCGCAGCACCCCCGGGTCGCCGAGCAGCACCGTGTGCCGGAACACCGACCCGACCGTGGCGGCCACCCGGCGCGCGAACGGCAGCCGGAACCCGTCGGCGACGTTGACCACGTAGACGCCGCCCGGCCGCAGCACCCGCGCGGCGTCCAGCACGAACTCGCGGGTGGCGAGCTCCAGCGGCATCGACGCCTCGGCGAACGCGTCCATCACCACCAGGTCGTCGGCGTCGTCGGCGAGCGCCGCGATGCCGGCGCGCCCGTCGGTGACGCGGATCCGCAGCCCGGGGACGCCCTTCACCGGCAGCCGCTCCCGGACGAGCTGCACCAGCTCGGCGTCCGGCTCCAGCACGACCTGCCGCGACCCCGGCCGGGTCGCGGCGATGTAGCGGGGCAGCGTGCAGCCGGCGCCGCCGATGTGGACCGCGTCGAGCGCCTCGCCGTCCAGGGCGGCGCAGTCGACCACGTCGCCGATCAGCCGCATGTACTCGAAGTCGAGGTAGGTGGGGTCGGACAGGTCCACGTAGGACTGCGGCACCCCGCCGACGAGCAGCATCCAGCCGCCGTCGCGGTCGGCGTCGCGCAGCAGCTCGGCCTCACCGCCCGCGATGCGGTACGTCCGCGGCGGGGGGTCGTGCCTGCGCTTGCGTGCCATGCCCCCACCCTACGGACACATCGGCCGGGGCTCAGGACGACCGTCAGGTTCGCTCGGTGAGCGCGGCCTCGGACGCGAAATGGCACGCGCTCGGATGCGCGGAGCCGTCGCGCTCCTCCAGCGCGGGCGTCTCGTCCGCGCAGACGTCGCGGGCCTTCCAGCAGCGGGTGCGGAACCGGCAGCCGGACGGCGGGTCCAGCGGCGACGGCGGCTCGCCCTCCAGCCGGATCTGCCCCGTCCAGCCGGGCGCGTCCGGGTCGGGCACCGGCACGGCCGACAGCAGCGCCTGCGTGTACGGGTGCGTCGGATGCTCGTAGATCTGCGTCTCGTCGCCGGTCTCCACGACCTTGCCGAGGTACATCACGGCGACGCGGTCGGAGATGTGCCGGACGGCCGCCAGGTCGTGCGCGATGAACACGTACGCCAGGCCCAGCTCGCGCTGCAGCTCGGCGAGCAGGTTCATCACCTGCGCCTGGACGGAGACGTCCAGCGCCGACACCGGCTCGTCGCACACGATCACGTCGGGGCGCAGCGCGAGGGCGCGGGCGATCCCGACCCGCTGGCGCTGCCCGCCGGAGAACTGGTGCGGGTACCGGTTGACGTGCCCCGGGTCGAGGCCGACGAGCTCCAGCAGCTCCTGGACGCGGGCGCGGCGCTCCCCCTTCGGCGCGGCGTCCGGGTGGATCGCGAACGGCTCGCCGACGATGTCGCCGACCGTCATCCGCGGGTCGAGCGAGGAGTACGGGTCCTGCATCACCAGCTGGATGCGGCGGCGCAGCGCCCGCAGCTCGGCCCGGCGCAGCGCGAACACGTCCCGGCCGTCGAAGCGGACCGTCCCGGCGGTGGGCCGCTCTGCGGCGAGCAGCAGCTTCGCCAGCGTCGACTTCCCGCACCCGGACTCGCCGACGATGCCGAGGGTCTCGCCGCGGCGCAGCTCCAGGTCGACGCCGTCCACGGCCTTCACGTGCCCGACGGCGCGCTTGAGCACGACGCCGCGGGTCACCGGGTAGTGCTTGACGAGCCCCTCCACCTGGAGGATCGGCGGTTCACTCGGGTCCGGCACCGTGCACCTCCGCGGCGAAATGGCAGGCGGCCGCGTGGCCCGGCGCGACCGCGGTGAGCGGCGGCCGCTCCGCCGCGCAGACCGCCTCGGCGCGCGGGCAGCGCGGCTGGAACGGGCAGCCGGGCGGCAGCGCGGCC
>NZ_JBFARO010000174.1:0-14941 GCF_040677125.1 Actinomadura sp. NPDC049382 | reverse complement strand
CCGGAGACGGGATGGCGCGGCCGGTCAGGCCGTGGGACAGGGCGGCGAGCAGGTCGCCGCGGACGCGGTGGTGGAGGGCGGAGGCCGACCGGGCCCAAGTGCGTGACCTGCATGCGCTTCTCCCGGGGGTTCTGCCGTCACGCCCAATTACGGCGGGTCCGCCGCCGTCCGCGTGAGACACATGTAAAAAAAGTGCATCGTGGGCGCAGTTACGTCAAGAGGTAACTTTACAGAGAGCCAAGCCCCACGTTGCACCGTTTTCCACCGGGTCAGGCGTTTCACTTTCGTCCTGCCTGGAAGAGCCCGGGGACATCGCCGCGGAGCGGCCAGTCGCACCCTGGGGACACACAGTCATCACCCCTGGGTACGGGGCCGCGGCGGCCCCGCGGCACCGCGTGGCGGGACCATCGCCGGGTATGGCGGAGAATGTACGGTGGCCCAGCCACCCCGGATCCGCGATTGGTGTGTGTAGTACAGCCGTGCACCTGCTGAACGGTGAGCGTTCCGCTCACGACCTGACCTACAACGACGTCTTCATGGTCCCGCGCCGCTCGGCGGTCGGTTCCCGCCTGGAGGTCGACCTGTCGACCTCCGACGGCAGCGGCACCACGATCCCGCTCGTGGTGGCGAACATGACGGCCGTGTCCGGCCGCCGGATGGCCGAGACCGTCGCCCGGCGCGGCGCGCTCGCCGTGCTCCCGCAGGACATCCCGGCCGACGTCGTCGCCGAGGTGATCGGCTGGGTCAAGGGGCGCGACCTGGTCGTGGACACCCCGATCCGGCTGGACCCGGGCAGCACCGCCGGGGACGCCCTGGCGCTCCTGCACAAGCGGGCGCACAACGCCGTGATCGTGGTCGAGGACGACCGCCCCGTCGGCGTGGTCACCGAGGCCGACTGCCAGGGCGTCGACCGGTTCGCGCAGCTGCGCGACATCATGTCCCGCGACCTGGTGACGCTGCCGGCCGGCGCGGACCCGCGCGAGGCGTTCGACCGGCTGCACGAGCGCGGCCACCGGCTCGCCCCGGTCGTCGACGCCGACGGGCGGCTCACCGGCGTCCTCACCCGCACCGGCGCGCTGCGCGCCACCCTCTACCGGCCCGCCGTGGACGCCGCCGGCCGGCTGCGCATCGCCGCGGCGGTCGGCGTGAACGGCGACGTCGCGGGCAAGGCCAAGGCGCTGCTGGAGGCGGGCGCCGACCTGCTGGTCGTCGACACCGCGCACGGGCACCAGGAGAAGATGCTGAGCGCGCTGGCCGCCGTCCGCGGCCTCGACCCGGCCGTCCCGGTGGTGGCGGGCAACGTGGTGACCGCCGAGGGCACCCGCGACCTGATCGAGGCGGGCGCCGACATCGTCAAGGTCGGCGTGGGCCCCGGCGCGATGTGCACGACCCGGATGATGACCGGCGTCGGCCGCCCCCAGTTCTCCGCCGTGCTGGAGTGCGCCGCCGAGGCGCGCCGCCTCGGCCGCCACGTGTGGGCGGACGGCGGCGTCCGGCACCCGCGCGACGTGGCCCTCGCGCTCGCCGCCGGCGCCGCGAACGTGATGGTGGGGTCCTGGTTCGCCGGCACCTACGAGTCGCCCGGCGACCTGCAGCGCACCGCCGACGGCCGGCTCTACAAGGAGAGCTTCGGCATGGCGTCCGCGCGGGCGGTGCGGCTGCGCACCGCCGAGGACTCCCCCTTCGACCGGGCCCGCAAGGCCCTGTTCGAGGAGGGGATCTCCACCTCGCGGATGTTCCTGGACCCGCGCCGCCCCGGCGTGGAGGACCTGATCGACCAGATCGTGGCGGGGCTGCGCAGCTCGTGCACCTACGCGGGCGCGCGCACGCTGGAGGAGTTCCACGAGCGGGCCACGGTCGGGATCCAGAACCCGTCCGGGTTCGCCGAGGGGATGCCGCTGTCCACGAGCTGGTAAAGCATCCGGCGAGTTGATGATCCGCTCCGGGCTCCCCAAAACGGGGTCCGATTCTCTATCCTGATCAACAGCTGCACCAGAGGCAACACCCGCTCGCATTCGGTCGACTCCCACGCAACCTTTGCCCGGTTCCGCGCGTCCATCATGTGAGCCGGGGCTTAAATCACCGTGGGTGGGAATCGGAGCGTACATGGGTCGGTCGTCGAGTCGGCACGCTCGGGACGGGGGCGGGGACGGTCCCTCCGGCGGGGGGCGGGGTCTCTCCCGCGCTCTCGCGCTGACCCTCGCGTCCGCCCTGGTCTGGGGTGTCGCCCACGTCGTCACCGGCCGCCGGATCGCCGGCTCGCTGCTGCTCGCCCTGTGGGCGGCGATCGCCGCCGCGCTGGCCGCGGCCGCCACCGTGTACCGGCCCGACCTGCTGCACCTGGCCGTCCAGCCGGACGTGGTGCAGCGGGTGGCGGCCGCGCTCGTCGCGTTCGGCGTGCTGTGGATCCTGGTCGTGATCCGCTCCTACCAGATCCTGCGGCCGCTGGGCATGTCGATCAGCGCGAAGACGCTCGGCGCCGCGTCCGTCGCGGTGATGTGCTTCGCCGTCGGCGTCCCGGTGGCGTGGTCGGCGCACAGCACCTACGTCTACCGGGACGCGCTGACCAGCATCTTCCGCACCGGCAGCGAGAACGGCAAAAAGGTCGACACCGAGGACCCGTTCAACGGGCAGGCCCGCGTCAACATCCTGCTGCTCGGCGGCGACGCCGCCGCCGACCGCACCGGCGTGCGCACCGACAGCATGACGCTCGCCAGCGTGGACACCGAGACCGGCGACACGGTGCTGCTGAGCCTGCCCCGCAACCTGGAGCGCTTCCAGATGCCGCCCGGCCCGGCCCGGGACCGGTTCCCCTACGGCTTCACCGGCGACGGCCCGCTGAACCCGGGGCTGCTGAACGAGGTGTACGAGTACGCCGAGCAGCACCCGGACGTGGTGCCCGGCGTCCCGAAGAACCACCGCGGGCCCGAGTTGCTGAAGGCCACGATCGCGGGCATCCTCGGGCTGCGCGTCGACTACTACATCCTCGTCGACATGTTCGGCTTCGCCGACATCGTCGACGCCATGGGCGGCGTCCGGCTCAAGATCACCGAGCCGATCCCGTACGGGCAGCAGGGCGCGGTCCTGCAGCCCGGCTACCGCAAGCTGGGCGGTAAGGAGGCCCTCTGGTACGGGCGCTCCCGCACCAACAGCAGCGACTACGTCCGGATGGGCCGGCAGAAGTGCCTGATGCGCGCGATCGCCGAGCAGGCCGACCCGCAGACCGTGCTGACCAGCTTCGACAAGCTCGCCGCCGCCGCCAAGCGCACCCTCGCCACCGACATCCCGCAGGAGCTGCTGCCCGCGCTGGTGAAGCTGTCCAACAAGGTCAAGGACGGCGCCGGGATCCGCAGCCTGCAGTTCGTGCCGCCGCTGATCTACACCGGCAACCCCGACTTCAAGCTGATCCGCAAGCTGGCGTCCGAGGCCGTCAACAGCGACCCGCGCGCGGTGAGCGCGAGCGGCTCCCCGAGCGCCTCGCCGAGCGGGCCGGAGAACCCCTCGTCGGGGGCGCCGGGCACGTCGTCCTCCCCCAAGCCCGACACCAAGCCGGTCTCGCTGGAGGACAGCTGCCCGTAACCGACCGCGCCCGCGCGGGTGGATCATAGAGGGAGACGACCTCGGCGAAAGGGCGGGTGAGGGTGCCTCTGATCCAGGGCTGCGACGCCTTCCAGGTGGCGATGCCGCGCGGGCGGCGGCCGGAGAGCGTGCTGGTCCGCCTCGCCGGCGGCGACGCGGTCGGCTGGGGCGAGATGGCCGTGCCGGGCGGCGCCGCGGGCGCGGACGCCGCGTGGGCGGACATCGAGACGCGGATGGCCCCGGCCCTCATCGGGCTCGACTGGGACCGGCCCGAGGACGTGTCCGCCGCCGCCGACCTCGGCGCCAGCGAGGCCGCCGCGGCCGTGGACACCGCCTGCTGGGACCTGTGGTGCCGGACGCGGGGCCTGCCGCTCGCGCACGCGCTGGGCGGCACCCGCACGTCCATCGTGACGGGCGCGCGGATCTCCCCGGAGCCGGCGATCGACACGGTCTCGGCCCGCGTCAACAAGGCGGTCGGCGCGGGCCACACCCGCGTCACGCTGGACATCCGCCCCGGCTGGGACATCGAGCCCGTCCGGGTGATCCGGCAGGCGTACCCGGCGCTGGCCCTCGTCGCCGACGCGGGGCACGCCTACACCGAGTCGCCCGAGCACCTGGCGGTGCTGGAGGCGCTGGACGCCTACGGCCTGGCGGCGGTGGAGCGCCCGTTCCCGGCCGGCGACCTGGCCGCGCACGCCCGGCTGCAGCTGCGGCTCCGCACCGCGGTCGCGCCGGCGGTCGGCGACCTGGAGACCCTCGACGCGGCGCTGACGGCGGAGGCGGGCCGGGCGCTGCACCTGCGGCTGGACCGGCTCGGCGGGCTGACCGCCGCGCGCAGCGCCCATGACCTGGCGTACGCGGCGGGCTGGGACGTGTGGTGCAGCGGAACCGGCGCCTTCGGCATCGGGCAGGCCGCGGCGGTGGCGCTGGCCGCCCTGCCGGGCTGCACGCTGCCGAGCGACGTGTCCGACCCGGCGGGCGGGCCGGTGTTCGTGACGCCGCCCGTCCGCTCGTCCGGCGGCGTCGTCGGCGTCCCGCTCACGCAGCCGGGCCTGGGACACGAGATCGACGAGGCGCGCATCGAGCGGCTGGCGACGCGCCGCATGCGCCTGACGGCGTGACCGGCACGGTCGCCGACGCGGCGCCCGCCGCGGTCTGGGTGGTGGCGGGCGCGCCGGGCGCCGGCAAGACGACCGTGGCGGAGTTGCTGCTGCGACGGCTGCGGCCGGTGCCCGCACTGCTCGACAAGGACACGATGTACGGGCCGTTCGTGGCGGCGGTC
Source organism: Actinomadura sp. NPDC049382 (assembly GCF_040677125.1). Lineage (NCBI taxonomy): Bacteria > Bacillati > Actinomycetota > Actinomycetes > Streptosporangiales > Thermomonosporaceae > Actinomadura > Actinomadura sp. NPDC049382. The sequence continues at coordinate 10,080 of NZ_JBFARO010000174.1, read as the reverse complement.
CTCGCGGCGGCCTCCCGCGACCCCGGCGAGCGGGAGGGCCCCTGGTACGACGAGCACGTCAAGAAGCACGAGTACGCGGGCATGACCGCCACGGCCCGGGAGATCCGCTCGCACGGATGCCCGGTGCTGCTGAGCGGGCCGTTCACCGGCCAGATCCGGGACGCGGCCCGGTGGGCGGAGTGGGTCGCGGCGCTGGGCGGGGCGCCCGTCCGGCTGGTGTGGATCCGGTCGGACGCGCGGACGCTCCGCCACCGGCTGGAGGCGCGCGGCTCGTCCCGCGACACCGCCAAGCTGGCCGCGTTCGAGGCGTTCACGGCGCGGATGCGCCCGGCGGAGCCGCCGCCGGTGCCGCATGTCGCGGTGGACAACCGCCTCGGCGCCCCGGTGCCGCTGGAGGCCCAGCTCGACGCGCTGCTCGGCTGAGCGTCCGGCGGGGGGGAATGCGACTGGCGGAGGTCGCACGGACCTCCGCCAGCGCCGGCCGGGCCGCCGTGCCGGCGGCCGGCGGGGATCAGACGTTGATGTTGATGTTGGTGTTCTCGTTGTCGTTGTCGCCGTGGCCGTGGTGGTGACCGTGGCCGTCGTGGTGACCGCAGCAGCCGCAGTCGCAGTGGGCCATGGCGGGCGCGTGGACCGCGGGCGCCGCCGGAGCGGCCGAGGCCGCCGCCGCCAGGCCGAAGAACCCGGCCAGGGTCGTGCCGGCCGTCAGGACAAGAACCGAGAGAAACCTGCTCATTTGATCGTTCCTTTCGCCCTTCCGATACTTCCTCCGCGATCCTCTCCGAGGAAGTACTTAGAGTGGTCAGATCACTACTCTAAGTAAGGCAAAGGATGAGTGTCCGTTGCTCCGGCCGATCAGTAGGACTTGGGGAGGCCCAGGGTGTGCTGGGCGACGAAGTTGAGGATCATCTCCCGGCTGACCGGGGCGATGCGCATGAGGCGGACGACGCCGGCGAGCATCCCGACGCCGTACTCGGTGGTGAGGCCGTTGCCGCCGTGCGTCTGGATGGCCTGGTCGACGCAGTGGATCGCGGCCTCGGCGGTCGCGTACTTGGCCATGTTCGCGGCCTCGCCCGCGCCCGCGTCGTCGCCCGCGTCGTAGAGCCAGGCGGCCTTCTGCGCCATCAGCCGGGCCAGCTCCAGCTCGATCTTCGCGGCGGCGAGCGGGTGCGCGAGGCCCTGGTGGGCGCCGATGGGCGTCTTGAAGACCTGCCGGTCCCGGGCGTAGGCGGTGGCCTTGCCGAGCGCGAGCCGGCCGATGCCGGCGCCCATCGCGGACGCCATGATCCGCTCGGGGTTGAGGCCGGCGAACAGCTGCAGCAGCCCGCCGTCCTCGTCGCCGACGAGCGCGTCGTAGGGCAGCCGGACGTCGTCGAGGTGGCAGACGAACTGCTTCTCCGGCGACACGATCTCCATGTCGATGGGCGTGTAGGTAAAGCCCTGCGCGTCGGTCGGGACGATGAACAGCGACGGCCGCAGGTTGCCCTTCTGGTCCTGCGAGCGGGCGACGAACAGGACGGCGTCCGACTCGTCCACGCCGGAGATGAACGTCTTCTGCCCCTTCAGCACCCAGCCGTCGCCGTCCCGGCGCGCGGTGGTGGTGATGCGGTGCGAGTTGGAGCCGGCGTCGGGCTCGGTGATCGCGAACGCCATCTTCACCGACCCGTCGGCGAAGCGCGGCAGCCAGTGCCGGCGCTGCTCCTCGGTGCCGGACCGCGCGATGATCGTCGCGCAGATCGCCGGGGACACGACCATCAGCAGCAGCGGGCACCCGGCGGCGGCCAGCTCCTCGCACACGGCGGCGAGGTCGCCGATCCCGCCGCCTCCGCCGCCGTACTCCTCCGGCACGTTGACGCCGAGGTACCCGAGGCGCCCGGCCTCGGCCCACAGCTCGTCGGTCTTCTGCCCGGCCCTGGCCTTCTCCACGTAGTAGGAGGGGCCGTACTTCGCGCCCAGCTCGGCGACGGCCGCGCGCAGCGCCCGCCGCTCCTCGGTCTCGACGAAGCTCATGCGGGGGTCCCTTCGGTGACGGCTTCGATGACGGCGAGGACGGCGCCGGACTCGACCTGCCCGCCCGCGGCGACGTTCAGTTCCGTGACCGTCCCGGCGGACGGGGCGGTGATGCGGTGCTCCATCTTCATGGCCTCCAGGACGACGAGGACCTGCCCCTCGGCGACCTTCGCGCCCGCCTCGGTCTCGACGCGGACGACGGTCCCGGGCATGGGGGCGAGCAGGGAGCCCGGGGCGAGCCGGCCGCTCGGGTCGGCGAACCGCGGGACGGCGGTGAGCGCCACCGGGCCGAGGCGGGAGTCGACGTGCACCGCGTCCCCGGCCGCGGTGACGGCGAAGGTCTCGCGGAGGCCGCCGCGGTCGAGGACGACCCGGTCCGGCGCGGCGCTGACCAGGGAGGTGTCCGGGCACAGCTCGGAGGTGAGGCCGCCCCTGTGCAGCAGGTAGTCGACGTCGACCGTCCCGTACGGGCCCTCGAAGGTCCGGCGCTGCGGCTGCGACCGCACGTTGCGCCACCCGGACGGCAGCCCGCCGAGCACCGGCGCCGCCGACCGGTTCGCGGCGGCCAGCGCGAGGGCGGCGGCCAGCGCGGAGACCCGCACCGCCGCCTCGTCCGCCAGCGGCGCCGCCAGGGCGCTCAGGCCGACGCGGTCGAGATAGCCGGTGTCGGTGTCGCCGTCCAGGAAGCCCGGTTCCTCCAGGATGCGGACGAGCAGGTCCCGGTTCGTGGTGAGGCCGTGGATGCGGGCGCCGCGCAGGCCCGCGGCGAGCCGCCGGGCGGCGGCGGGCCGTGTGGGAGCCCACGCGATCACTTTGGCGAGCATCGGGTCGTAGTGGACGCCGACCTCCGCGCCGCTCTCCACGCCGCTGTCGAGCCGCAGCCCGTGCTCCGCCGGGACGGCGAACTCGGCGTCCGCGCCCGGCACCTCGAAGGTGTGCAGGGTGCCGCTGGCGGGCCGCCAGTCGTGCGCGGGGTCCTCCGCGTACAGGCGGACCTCGACGGCGTGGCCGCGCGGCTCCGGCGGGGCCTCGGGCAGGCGGGCGCCCTCGGCGACCTCAATCTGGAGCCGGACGAGGTCCACCCCGTACACGCATTCGGTGACCGGGTGCTCGACCTGGAGGCGGGTGTTGACTTCGAGGAAGAAGAAGCCGCCGTCGCGGGCGAGCATGAACTCGACCGTCCCGGCGCCGGTGTAGCCGATGGCGCGGGCCGCGTTCGCCGCCGCCGCGCACAGCTCGGCGCGCAGCTCCGGGCCGACGGCGGGCGACGGCGCCTCCTCGACGATCTTCTGGTGGCGGCGCTGGATCGAGCATTCGCGCTCGCCGAGCGTCCAGACGGTGCCGTGGGCGTCGGCGAGGACCTGCACCTCGATGTGCCGCGCGTCCTCCAGCAGCGGCTCGCAGAACACGGCCGGGTCGCCGAACGCCGACTCCGCCTCGCGGCGCGCCGCCGCCACGGCGTCCTGGAGGTCGCCGGGCGCCCGGACGATCCGCATGCCGCGCCCGCCGCCGCCCGCGGACGCCTTGACCAGCAGCGGGAAGTCGGCGGCGGTCACCGCGGCCGGGTCCAGCTCCGGCAGCACCGGGACGTCGGCGGCGGCCATCAGCTTCTTGGCCTCGATCTTGGAGCCCATCGCGGCGATCGCGTCCGGCGGCGGGCCGATCCAGGTCAGGCCCGCGTCCAGCACGGCCCGCGCGAACCCGGCGTTCTCCGACAGGAACCCGTAGCCGGGATGGACGGCGTCGGCGCCCGCGCTCGCCGCGATCGCGAGGAGCCGCTCCGCCGACAGGTACGTCTCGGCCGGGGCCGCCCCGGGCAGCCGCCCGGCGGTGTCGGCCCCGCGGACGTGCGGCGCGTCCGCGTCGGGGTCGGAGAACACCGCGACCGTCCCGATGCCGAGGCCCCGGCAGGCGCGCAGCACGCGGCGGGCGATCTCGCCGCGGTTGGCGACCAGCACTGTGTTGATCATTGATTCGCTCACATCCGGAAGACGCCGAAGCCGTCGGCTCCGCGCACGGGCGCGTTGTGGACGGCGGACAGGCACAGGCCGAGGACGGTGCGGGTGTCGCGCGGGTCGATCACGCCGTCGTCGTAGAGCCGGCCCGACAGGAAGAACGGCAGCGACTCGGCCTCGATCTGCGCCTCGACCATCTCCCGCATGGCGCGGTCCTGGTCCTCGTCGTAGGCCTGCCCGCGCGCCTCGGCGGCCTGCCGCGCCACGATCGACAGGACGCCGGCGAGCTGCTGCGGCCCCATCACCGCCGACTTCGCGCTCGGCCAGGTGAACAGGAACCGGGGGTCGTACGCCCGGCCGCACATGCCGTAGTTGCCCGCCCCGTAGGAGGCGCCCATCACGATCGAGATGTGCGGCACCTTGCTGTTGGCCACCGCGTTGATCATCAGGGCGCCGTGCTTGATGATCCCGGCCTGCTCGTACTCCTTGCCGACCATGTAGCCGGTCGTGTTGTGCAGGAACAGCAGCGGCGTGTCGCTCTGGTTGGCGAGCTGGATGAACTGGGCCGCCTTCTGCGCCTCCGCGCCGAACAGGACGCCCTGCGCGTTGGCCAGCACCCCGACCGGGTAGCCGTGCACGCGCGTCCAGCCGGTGACGAGGCTCGTGCCGTAGAGCGGCTTGAACTCCTCGAACCGCGAGCCGTCCGCGATCCGGGCGATGACCTCGCGCGGGTCGAACGGGACCTTCAGGTCCTCGGGGACGATGCCGGCGAGCTCCTCCGCGTCGTACAGGGGCTCCTCCACCGGGCCCGGCGCCGGGCCGAGCTTGCGGTGGTTGAGGTTCCGGACGATCTGCCGCCCGAGGCGCAGCGCGTCCGCCTCGTCGGCGGCCATGTAGTCGGCGAGGCCGGACGCGCGGGCGTGCATCTCCGCGCCGCCGAGCTCCTCGTCGTCGGCCTCCTCACCCGTCGCCATCTTCACCAGCGGCGGCCCGCCGAGGAACACCTTCGCGCGCTCCTTCACCATGACCACGTAGTCGCACATGCCCGGGATGTACGCGCCGCCGGCGGTGGAGTTCCCGAAGACCAGCGCGATCGTCGGGATCCCGGCCGCGGACAGCCGGGTCAGGTCCCGGAACATCCGCCCCCCGGGGATGAAGATCTCCTTCTGCGTCGGCAGGTCCGCGCCGCCCGACTCGACCAGGTTGATGACCGGGAGCCGGTTCTCCAGCGCGATGTCGGACGCCCGGAAGCTCTTCTTCACCGTCCACGGGTTGCTGGAGCCGCCCCGCACGGTCGGGTCGTTCGCCACGATCACGCACTCGACGCCCTCGACGACGCCGATGCCGGTGACGACGCTGGCGCCGACGGGGAAGTCGCTCCCCCAGGCGGCGAGCGGGCTCAGCTCCAGGAACGGCGAGTCGGGGTCCAGGAGCAGCTCGATGCGCTCGCGGGCCAGCAGCTTCCCGCGCTTGCGGTGCCGCGCGACGTACTTCTCGCCGCCGCCTTCGAGGGCCTTGGCGTGCTCGGCGTCCAGCGCCGCGAGCTTGTCCAGCATGGCGGCGCGGCGCTCCCGGTACTCGGGGCTCCGCGCGTCCAGCGTGCTCTTCAGGGTCAAAGGAGTGCCTCCGGGATGTCGACGAGGCGGGACCGCAGCCACTCCCCGAGGGCCTTGCCCTGCGGGTCGAACCGGGTCGAGGCGGATACGCCCTCCTGCAGCAGCCCCTCGACCACGAAGTTGACCGCACGGAGGTTGGGCAGGACGTGCCGGTGGACGGTGTGCTCTCGGGTCTCGGGCAGCAGCTCCTTGAACCTCTCCACAGAGAGGAAGGGTTCGAGCCAGGCCCACTGGGCGCCGGTCCGGGCCCAGACGCCGATGTTGGCGTCTCCGCCCTTGTCCCCGCTCCGCGCCCCGGCCACCCGTCCGAGGGGCACCGGTGCCACCGGCCCTTGGGGGACGGAGGCGGCGCCTTCTTGCTCGCCCGGCGCCGCGATCCCCTCAGCGATCGGCGCCGTGACCGGTGCCGGGGCGATCGGCACGCGGGTGCCGTCCGGGGTGACGGCGACGTGCTCGACCGCCTCGTTGGGGACGTACGCCGGCGAGTACACCCCGTACGGGCCGCCCTTGCCGGGCGGGGAGGTCATCGTGAAGCCCGGGTACCCGGCGAGGGCCAGCTCCACCGCCGCGTTGCTGAACGCGCGGCCGACCTTGTGCGGGTCCGGGTCAAGGACGGCGCAGCGGAGCAGCGCGGTCGCCTCCCCCTGCGTGGCCGGGTCGGCCTTGGCGGCGCCGATGAGCGTCCACTCCACCCGGGTCGGCGGCGCGTCGCCGAACGCGGCCGCCATCCGCGCCTTGACCGACTCCGCCTTGGCCTCGATGCCGAGCCCGGTGAGGACGAACGTCATCTCGTTGCGGTGGCCGCCGAGGTGGTTCAGGCACACCTTGGTGGACGGCGGCGGCGGTGTCCCCTTTACGCCGCTGATCCGCACGCGGTCGGGCCCGTCCTGGGCCAGCTCGATCGTGTCGAAGCGGGTCGTCACGTCGGGCCCGGCATAGGACGGCGCGCCGATCTCGTAGAGAAGCTGGGCCGTGACGGTCTCGGTGGTCACGGCGCCGCCGGTCCCGTCGTGCTTGGTGATGACGCTGGAGCCGTCGGCATGGATCTCCGCGATCGGGAAGCCCGGCGCCTTTACGTTGTAGATTTCTTCGAAGAAGGCGTAGTTGCCGCCCGTGGCCTGGGCCCCGCACTCCAGGACGTGCCCGGCGACGGTCGCGCCCGCCAGGGCGTCCCAGTCGTCCCGCGCCCATCCGAAGTGCGCGGCGGCCGGGCCCACCACCAGCGAGGCGTCGGTGACGCGGCCGGTCACCACCACGCCGGCGCCGGCCTTCAGGCACTCGGCGATCCCCCAGGCGCCCAGATAGGCATTGGCGGTGAGGGGCGCTCCGTACGGAGAATCCGTGAAGCCGAGCTCTCCGGCGCGCGACAGCAGGTCATCGCCCTCCACATGGGCGACGCGCACCTCGATGCCGAGCCGCGCGGCCAGCTCGCGCAGCCGGTCGGCGAGCCCGCGCGGGTTGAGCCCGCCGGCGTTCGCGACGATCGCGGTGCCCCGCTCCACCGCCAGCCCGAGGGACTCCTCCATCTGGCGCAGGAACGTGGTGGCGTACCCGGCGTCCGGATCCTTCATCTTGCCGCGGCCCAGGATCAGCATCGTCAACTCGGCGAGGTAGTCGCCGGTGAGGACGTCCAGCGGCCCGCCCTCCAGCATCTCCCGCACCGCGGCGAAGCGGTCGCCGTAGAAGCCCGAGGCGTTCCCGACCCGCAGCGGTTGGCTCATGGCTGAACACTGCCAGCCCCGCCCGAAAAAATCAATCGCGCCTGATTGTTTTTCTGCGGGGCCGTTTGGTTGACTGGAAGCCCGTCGAGCCGAGGAACCCATGACCGCCCAGGCACTCCCCCGCGAACCGCAGCAGGACCGCAGCCGCGCCACCCGGCGGCGCCTCCTGGAGGCCGCGATCGACTGCCTCGCCTCCGTGGGCTGGGCCGGCACCACCGTCGCCGTGGTCGCCGAGCGCGCGGGCGTCTCCCGGGGCGCCGCCCAGCACCACTTCCGGACGCGGGAGGAGCTGGTGACGGCCGCGGTCGGCTACGGCTCCGAGGTGCGGATGACCCAGATGCGCGAGCGCCTGGACGGGCTCGCCGGCCGCCGCCCGTCCACGCTGGACGTGGTGGCCCTGCTCGGCGAGATGTACACCAGCCCGCTGTTCCGCGCCGCCCTTCAGCTGTGGGTCGCGGCCAGCTCCGACGAGCAACTCCGCGCGCAGGTGGTCCCCCTCGAAGCCCGCGTCGGCCGGGAGGCGCACCGCCTCACCGTCGAGGCGCTCGGCGCGGACGAGAGCGTCCCCGGCGTCCGCGAGAGCGTCCAGGCGACCCTCGACCTGGTCCGCGGCCTGGGCCTCGCCGATCTGCTCACCGACGACTCGGCGCGCCGCACCCGCCTGCTGACCCAGTGGGCCGCCACGCTCGACCGGGCCCTCGGCCGCTGACTCCGCCCGGCCCGCCCGGCCACGCGGTCAGAGGGGGATCTCCCGCAGCGGGTCACCGCCGTCGATGAGGAGGCGGCCGCCCGGCGCCAGCACCGCGGCGATGCGCCGCACGGCGCGGCGCCCGGCCTCCGGGTGGCGGCCGTCGAGCGCCCCGACCCGCACGGCGAACGCCAGGTCGAAGGGCGCCTCACCGGCCTGGAGCGCGAAGTCCTCGATGGCGGCCCGCCGGACGCTCATCAGCCCGGATGCGATCTCCTCGGCCGCGGCCGCCTCCGCCTGCGCGATCGCCTTCGCGGATCGGTCGATCGCGAGGATGTGCCCGCCGCCGTCGAGCCGGGCCGCGACGGCCCGCGCGGCGGCGCCCGGCCCGCAGCCGATCTCCAGGACGCGCATGTCCGGCGTGAGCGGCAGCGCGTCGACGATCTCCTGGAGGCGGGGCGAGAGCGGCGGCATGGCCTCACCGTAGAGCACCGCTCCGACACTGGGCCGGACCGGTGGACGCGGCCGCGGGCGCGCGAAAAACCGCCGGCGTGTCGCGAACCCGCACCCGCGACGGGCAGGAACGCCTGCCCACCAGGTCAGACGCGCCTCCGCCCACTTCTCCGCCGGCCACCCGCATGACAATCTGTGTTCGCCCGACTACGGATCGGCGCCATCCCGGCGCCGCGGGTGAAGGGAGATCGACATGGCGAAAAGGACATGGCGCCTCATGGCCGCGACCGCGCTCTGCGGGGCGGCCTGCCTCACGGTGGCGCCGCCCGCCCAGGCGACGAGCTGCTTCTGGGAGGACCCGGGCCAGCAGGGTTCGAGCCGCTGCTACGACAACAACGTCCAGGACTTCGGCGGCCAGCGCTTCCCCAACGGCCACAACGTCCAGCAGACGGCCAGCTCGTGGCGGAACCTCAACACCGTCTGGAACGAGGTCGTCTACAGCGAGCCCAACTTCACCGGCCAGTCGCAGGAGCTCGAGGACGAGACCGACGGGAACCTGAACCCGGGGATCAACGACCACCTCGGTTCCTTCGACGCGGCCTGACCCGATGAGAGGGTCCGGGCGTGGAACCCCGCGCCGCCCGGACCCGCCGTTCGCGATGCGAGAGAGGCACCCACCGTGAACCACGCACGGGCGACCGCCGCGCTGCTCGTCCCGCTCGTCCTCGCGGGGTGCGCGACCCAGCGCCCGGACGAGCCCGCCGTCCGCGTCCGCCACGTCGGCGACGTCGACGCGCTCACCCTCCCCCTCGACGCCTACCGGACGAGCCCCGCGCAGCGGAGGACCGTCCAGCGCGCGGAGAAGAAGCTCGTGTCCGCATGCCTCCGGCGCTACGGCATCACCTTCGACCTCGGAGACCCGGCGCCCCCGCCGTTCTCCCAGAACGCCCGCCGCTACGGTCTCGCCGACGAGGAGCGGGCGGGCAGGCTCGGCTACAGCAGCCCCGAGATCACCAAACGGCCGCCGCGGCCGGACCTGCCGCCGCGGGCGCGCAAGGCCGCCTGGGGCGACGGGCCGGCGAAGATCCGCGGCCGGGACGTCCCGGACGGCGGCTGCGTCGGCGAGGCCGGCCGGACGCTGAACGCCGGCGCCCGGTCCGACGGGACGCTCGCGGACCGCCTGGCCTTCACCAGCCTGCGAACGGCGGCGCAGGACAGCCGCGTTCGCACCGCGTTCGCCGCCTGGAGCCGCTGCATGAAGCGGGCGGGCCATGCGTACGCGACGCCGAGGGACGCCAACCGCGACCGGCGGTTCATCGACGGGCCCGGACACCGCGTCACCGGGGTCGAAACCGCGACCGCCGTGGCGGACGTGCGGTGCAAGCACGAAGCCCGTCTCGTCGACATCTGGGCGAGTGTTGAGGCCGCTTACCAGAAGCGTCTGATCGCCCGGCACAAGACCGAACTCGACCGGGAGCGCGCGGCCGTCGCCACCCGTCTCGGCAACGCGAACCGAATACTGACCGGGTCGCCCCGGGGCTGAGAAATGAGAAAGGCCCCGCCGAAAACGGCGGGGCCTTCCTGCAATATGTGTCCGGCGGCGTCCTACTCTCCCACACGGTCTCCCATGCAGTACC
>NZ_JBFARO010000173.1:0-15110 GCF_040677125.1 Actinomadura sp. NPDC049382 | reverse complement strand
TGTTCAGCGGCGCCGGCTGCCCCGTGCTTTATATTTTTGTCCACCCGCCCCCACACACCTGGGGGGCCCCCGCCCGGCCCCCCCCCGCGGCGCGCCCGGCGGGGGCCGGGCGCGGGCGCGGGTTCGAGCGCGGGTTCGGGTGGGTCAGACGCCGGTGAAGGCGTGGTCGACGTCGCTGACGGCGAGGACGCCGTAGAGGCGGCCGTCGGGTTCGACGAGGAGGTATTCGGAGGCGGGGGCGCGGCGGAGGGCGTCGAGGAGGTCGTCGCCGGCGAGGTCGGCGGGGAGGGTGAGGTCGTCGTGGACGCCGCGGGAGAGTTCGCCGGCGGTGACCCAGGGGCGGCGGTGCTCGGGGGTGGCGGTGACGGCCTTCTCGTTGACGAGGCCGAGGGGGTGCCCGTCGTGGTCGGCGATGACGATGGCGCCGGCGTGGTCGGCGTGGGCGCGGCGGATGGCCTCGGCGAGGGGGGTGTCGGCGGTGACGAGGGTGGCGCGGCGGGCGAGGCGGCGGGCCGACAGCAGGGGGATGCGGTCGCGGACGCGTTCGGCGCGGATGGCCTGGGTGGCGCCGACCCAGATGAAGGAGGCGATGAGGGCGGACCACAGGAGGGCGAGCCAGCCGATGCCGCCGTCGGCGGCGGTGGTGGTGTAGGTGGCGAGGTAGGCGCCGGCGACGAGGCAGCCGATGGCGACGGCGCGGCCGACCCAGCCGGCGATGATGGCGCCGCTGCGGGCGCGTCCGGTGGCCTTCCAGACGGCGGCGCGGACGAGGCGGCCGCCGTCGAGGGGGAGGCCGGGCAGGAGGTTGAACAGGCCGACGAGGAGGTTGGCGAAGGTGAGGGCTTCGAGGAGCAGGAGGGCGACGTCGGGGAGGGCGAGGGTGGCGTGGGCGAGGAGGCCGAGGCCGGCGAGGACGAGGTTGGTGAGGGGGCCGGCGAAGGCGATGAGGAATTCGCGGCCGGGGGTGGGGGCCTCGCGTTCGATGGAGGTCTCGCCGCCGAGGACGTGGAGGGTGACGGAGCGGACGGGGAGCCCGAAGATCTTCGCGGTGACGGCGTGGCTGAGTTCGTGGACGAACACGGAGCCGTAGAGCAGGACGGCGTAGGCGAAGGCGACGAGGTAGCTGAGGGGGCGTTCGACGACGCCGTGGACCTGGCCTTCGAACATGACGGTGACGAGGACGGCGACCAGGAACCAGCTGGGTGAGACGTAGACGGGGACGCCGAGGACGCGGCCCATGGAGAGGCCGGGTCGGGGGGTGCGGCCGTTGTCGTGGCCGGGGCCTCCGGCGGGTGTCCTGCCCTGGGTCGGGGGCGCGCTGTTCGTCACGTCTTCGATGCTACGGCCCCCGGCGGGCGGGCGGTGCCGCCGGTCGGGGCGGCCGGGGCGGGGCGGGTACTGGGCGGGTGCGGGGCGGGTGCGGGATTTTCGTCGGGGGTGTCGCCTAGTCTGCTGTGCCATGACGACGACCGATGCGGGTAGTGAGGCGTCCGTTCCGTCCGCGCGGGACGGGGGCGCGGGGGGCGTCGCGGTGGTGGGGTCGTTGTCGCCGTCCCGCGCGGGCGATTTCATGACGTGTCCACTGCTGTACCGGTTCCGGGTGATCGACCGGATCCCGGAGCGTCCGAGTGCGGCGGCGGTGCGGGGGACGCTGGTGCACGCGGTGCTGGAGCGGCTGTTCGACCTGCCGACGGGCGGGCGGACGCCGGAGGCGGCGCTGGGGATGCTGGGGCCGGAGTGGGAGCGGCTGCTGGCGGAGGAGCCGGAGCTGGCGGGGCTGTTCGCGGACGGGGAGGCCGGGGACGCCGAGCGCGCGGAGTGGCTGGGGCAGGCGCGGCGGATGGTGGAGCGGTACTTCGCGCTGGAGGACCCGCGCCGGCTGGAGCCGGCGGAGCGGGAGCTGTTCGTGGAGACGGTGCTGGAGTCGGGCCTGAAGCTGCGGGGGTACATCGACCGGGTGGACGTGGCGCCGAGCGGCGACGTGCGGATCGTGGACTACAAGACGGGGACGGCGCCGCGGGCGGATTTCGAGGCGCGGGCGCTGTTCCAGATGAAGTTCTACGCGCTGGTGCTGTGGCGGTTGCGGGGGCGGGTGCCGCGGTTGCTGCAGCTGATGTACCTCGGCAACGGCGAGATCCTGCGGTACGAGCCGGATGAGGCGGATCTGCGGGCGACGCAGCGGAAGGTGGAGGCGCTGTGGGCGGCCATCCGCCGGGCGATGGACAGCGGCGAGTGGCGGCCGCGCACGGGCCGGTTGTGCGACTGGTGCGACCACAAGGAGCGGTGCCCGGAGTTCGGGGGCACTCCCCCGCCGCTGCCGGAGGTGCCGGTGCGGCGCCCGTCGCCGGCTGATCTCGAGGTCTCCGAGGGCGCGGTGCGCGAGCACGGGGACCTGTAGGGCCCGGGGCCGCGCCCGGCCCGGCCCGGCCCGGAGCGGGGTGCAGGTGCCGGGCGGCGCCGGGTGCGAGTGCCGGGCGGTGCCGGGGGCGGAGGCACCGTCCGCGGGGGCGGTGCGGGCTCATCCTTGGGGATGACGGCGGATCCGCGTTCAGGATGGGCCGGGACCTGCCGGGACCTCCTAGGGTGAGTGTCGTGTCACCCCGCATCCGTGGTCTTCATGCCGCTCGCGCCTGGCTGCAGGCGCGTCCGATGGCGGCCGACGCTCTGCTGGCCGTCGGGCTGCTGCTGGTGGGGGTGCCGCAGCTGTGGCTGCAGGAGTTCCCGCAGGGCGAGGAGTTCGCGGGGTTCCGGTCGCCGGACGGGTGGAACGCGCTGCTGGTCGTCGCGGTGACGATGGCGCTGGCGTGGCGGCGGCGGCATCCGCTGCCGGTGCTGCTGTTCATCATCGCCGGCGAGCTGGCGATGGCGGTGCTGCACTATCCGCCGAGCGTGCCGGACGTGGTGGCGTTCCTGATCGCGGTGTACAGCGTGGCGGCGCACCGGGGGCTGGCGCAGAGCGCGCTGGGCGGGCTGATCGGGTTCGTGTACTTCCTGGTGTACCTGCTGGTGCTGCCGGTGTCGGCGGAGCCGGTGGTGATCATCACCGATTCCGCGCTGGTGATCGGCGTGTGGATGCTGGGGCGGAGCCTGCGGCTGCGGCGGGCGTACTTCGCGGAGCTGGAGGACCGGGCGGCGCGGCTGGAGCGGGCGCGGGGCACCGACGCGCGGGCGGCGCGGATCGAGGAGCGGTCGCGGATCGCGCGGGAGCTGCACGATGTGGTGGCGCACCATGTGAGCGTGATGACGGTGCAGGCGGGCGCGGCGCGGCGGATCATCGACCGGGATCCGGGGAGCGCGCGGGAGGCGATGTCGACGATCGAGGAGGTCGGGCGGACGGCGCTGAGCGAGATGCGGCGGATCGTGGGGGTGCTGCGCACGGACCGGGACGCCGAGCAGGCGGGCCGGGAGCTGGCGCCGCAGCCGGGTCTGGGGGATCTCGGGGAGCTGCTGGACCATGTGCGGGAGACGGGCCTGTCGGTGCAGCTGTGGATCGAGGGTGAGGCGCGGCCGCCGTCGCCGGGGGTGGACGTGGCGGCGTTCCGGTTGATCCAGGAGGCGCTGACGAACACGTTGAAGCACGCGGGTCCGCAGGCGCGGGCGTGGGTGCGGCTGTACTACGGCGACGGCGACCTGACGGTGGAGGTCGAGGACGATGGGCGCGGCACGGCGACGATCATGGCGGACAACGGGGACAATCCGGGGCACGGCTTGGTCGGCATGTACGAGCGTGTGGCGCTGTACGGTGGCGAGTTGAGGATCGGTCCGCGGGTCGGCGGCGGGTTCGGTGTGCGGGCCCGTTTCCCCCTGGAGGCGTGAGTCCCGCTTGGGGCGTGTGCTCCCGGCTTGTCGGTTGCCGGTGGGCGGGAGGGTAGGCAGGAGCGTCGTGAGGCGAGGAGCGGGAACGATGGAGCGACCGTGCGGGTGGCGGGGCGGCCGGGTGCGGCCGGCCGGGGCGGCGCGTGCGGCGGGGGTGCCGCGATGACGGCGGTGCGGGTGCTGCTCGTCGACGACCAGCCGCTGCTGCGGACGGGGTTCCGGCTGATCCTGGAGGCGGAGGCCGACATCGCGGTGGTCGGCGAGGCCGGGGACGGCGCGGCGGCGGTGGAGATGACGCGGTCGCTGCTGCCGGACGTGGTGCTGATGGACATCCGGATGCCGGGCGTGGACGGGATCGAGGCGACCCGGCGGATCATCCGGGAGGGCGCGGCGTCGCATGATCCGAAGGTGCTGATCCTGACGACGTTCGACCTGGACGAGTACGTGATCGAGGCGGTGCGGGCGGGGGCGTCGGGGTTCCTGCTGAAGGACTCGCCGCCGGAGGACCTGGTGCAGGCGATCCGGATCGTGGCGGCGGGCGACGCGATCGTGGCGCCGTCGGTGACGCGGCGGCTGCTGGACAAGTTCGCGACGCGGCTGCCGGCGGTGCGGGACCAGTCGCCGCCGCCGGGGCTGGACACGCTGACCGAGCGGGAGCGGGAGGTGCTGTCGCATGTGGCGCGGGGGCAGTCGAACGCGGAGATCGCGGCGGAGCTGGTGGTGAGCGAGACGACCGTGAAGACGCATGTGGGGAACGTCCTGGCGAAGCTGGGGCTGCGGGACCGGGTGCAGGCGGTCGTGTACGCGTACGAGACGGGTCTGAGCAGGCCGGGGCAGAGCTGAGCGGCGCTCCCCCCTGCACTCCCCCGGGGCTCCCCCGCGCCCCCGTCCCGTCCCGTTCCGGTGCGGGCGTCGTGGCAGGTCGGGGCGGCGGTCCCCGGCCGGTTTCAGGGTCGGTCCCTGAGGCGACCCCGGGGTCGGCGCCGCGAGGACTACTCCCGAAGGACGACGGGTGGAGGGTCCCTCCTGCCTCGGGTGGACCGGCAAGTCCGTTCCTGGGGCGCATCATTCGGGTCCGCGGGGCTTCTAGGGTTCTGGGTGTCGGATCGCCCGGGGGCTCGGTGCGCGGTCCGGTCCCATCCAGTCCACTCACTTACGGGAGTCTTCAGTGACGAACACCGCCCCTTCGACCGCCGGCGCGCAGTCCGCGCCCGGGGCGGGCGACTTCGCCGCACGGACCCAGCAGATCGCGAAGGTGTACGGGCGCGGCGACGCCCAGGTCGTCGCGCTCGACGGGGTCACGGTCGGCATTCCCCGCGGCCGCTTCACCGCGATCATGGGCCCGTCGGGGTCGGGCAAGTCCACGCTGATGCACTGCATGGCGGGGCTGGACTCGGTCGACTCCGGGCAGGTCTTCATCGGCGGCACCGAGCTGACGGCGCTGAAGGACAGGCAGCTGACGCGGCTGCGCCGCGACAAGATCGGTTTCATCTTCCAGGCGTTCAACCTGGTGCCGACGCTGACGGCGCTGGAGAACATCACGCTGCCGATGGACATCGCGGGCCGCAGGCCCGACCCGGAGTGGCTGAACGTGGTGATCGACACGGTCGGGCTGCGGCCGCGGCTGAAGCACCGTCCGGCGGAGCTGTCGGGCGGTCAGCAGCAGCGGGTGGCGTGCGCGCGGGCGCTGGCGTCCCGCCCGGAGATCATCTTCGCGGACGAGCCGACGGGGAACCTGGACTCGCGGTCGGGCGCGGAGGTGCTCGGCTTCCTGCGGGACTCGGTGCGGCGGATGGGCCAGACGATCGTGATGGTGACGCACGACCCGTCGGCGGCGGCGTACGCCGACCAGGTGCTGTTCCTGTCGGACGGGCAGATCGTCGACACGATGGCGGAGCCGACGGCGGAGCGGGTGCTGGAGCGGATGAAGGGCTTCGACGGCGCGGCGCCGGCGGCGGGCGCGGAGGTCTCGGCGCGATGATGCGCAAGGTCACGCTCCGCAACCTCGCGGCGCACAAGATCAGATTGGTGCTGACGGCGGTCGCGGTGATCCTCGGCGTGGCGTTCGTCGCGGGCACGCTGATCTTCACCGACAGCATGAACAAGCAGTTCGACGACCTGTTCAGCCGGATCGGCACGAACGTGGCCGTGGACGTGCGGGCCAAGAAGGTCGGCGGCGGCGACACCGACGGCTACGCGGCGCAGCCGGTCCCGGCGAGCGTCCTGAAGGCCGTCCAGGGCGTCGAGGGCGTCAAGGACCCGAAGGGGAACGTCAACGGGTACGCGGCGGTCGTCGGCAAGGACGGCGAGCTCGTCGGGACGGCGCAGAACGGGCCGCCGCAGCTCGGCGTGAACTGGACGGGCGGCGACGGGACCTACGAGCTCGCGTCGGGCCGCGCCCCGCGCGGGCCGGGCGAGGTCGTCATCGACGCCGCGACCGCGAAGAAGGGCGAGCTCGCCCTCGGCGACACCACGCAGGTGCTCACTGCGGGCCCGCCCGCGCGGATGACGGTCGTCGGGCTGATCGACACCGGGAACCTGATGGGCGCGACCGTCACCGGGTTCGACACGCCGACGGCGCAGAAGCTGATGCTGAAGCCCGGGTACTTCTCCGACGTCGAGATGGGCTCGTCGGGCCCGTCGCAGGAGGAGCTGCGGGAACGGGTCGCGAAGGTGCTGCCGCAGAACATGGAGGCCGTCACCGGCGAGGAGCTCCGCGAGGAGTCCAAAAGCGACATCGCGCAGATGATGGGGTTCTTCCGGACGTTCCTGCTGGTGTTCGCGCTGATCTCGATCTTCGTCGGGGCGTTCATCATCTTCAACACGTTCTCGATGCTGGTCGCGCAGCGCACCCGTGAGCTGGCGCTGCTGCGCGCGATCGGCGCGGCGCGCGGGCAGGTGACGCGGGCGGTGATCGGCGAGGCCGTCGCGGTCGGCGTGGTCGGGTCCACGCTGGGCCTGGCGGCCGGTGCGGGGCTGGCGTCGCTGCTGCAGACGCAGATGGGCGACGCCGGGCAGGGCGGCCTGACGTTCACCGTCACCCCGGTGATCTGGTCGTACGCGGTCGGGATCGTGGTGACGGTGGTGTCGGCGTACTTCCCGGCGCGGCGCGCCGCGAAGATCCCGCCGGTGGCGGCGATGCGCGACGACGTGGCGCTGCCGCAGCGGTCGCTGCGGATCCGGGTGGCGCTCGGGTCGCTGCTGACCCTGGCCGGCGCGGGCCTCATCGGGGTGGGGCTGGCCGGTGGCGGCGGCAACCCGGTCGCGCTGGTCGGCACGGGCGCGTTCGGGGTGTTCATCGGCGTCGCGATGCTCGCGCCGGTGATCAGCGTGCCGGTGCTGAAGGTGCTCGGGGCGCCGTTCGCGCGGCTGATGGGCTCCCCCGGGCGGCTGGCGCGGCAGAACGCGCTGCGCAACCCGCGCCGCACCGCGGCGACGGCCGCGGCGCTGATGATCGGGCTGGCGCTGATCACCACGGTGAACGTGCTCGGCGCGACGATGCGGGCCTCGATCGACGAGCAGGTGGACGCCCAGTTCGGCGCGGACTACCTGGTGCAGTCGCAGGGCCCCGGCGGGGTGAACGCCGAGGCGCGGCGCAAGATCGAGCAGACGCCCGGGGTGGTCTCAGTGTCGCCGACCTACGACGCCCGCGGCGAGATCAAGGGCAAGGACGTCTACTACCTGGCGGGCGACCTGCCGGCGCTGGCGAAGGCCGCGCGGCTGAAGATGGTGTCGGGCACGGCGTCGGCCGGGCCGGCGTCGATCATGGTGGACGAGGGCACCGCGGAGGACCAGGGCTGGAAGGTCGGGACGGCGGTGCCGATGCGGTTCACCGACGGCCGGACCGAGCAGCTGACGCTGACCGGCGTGTACGCCAAGAGCGACATGATCGGTCCGCGGCTGGTGTCGGAGCAGGCGTACCTGCGGCACACGGTGCGCCCCGCGGCGTCGATCATGGTGGTGGACGCGGCGCGGACGGACGCGGCGACGAAGTCGGCGCTGGACGCGGCGGTGAAGGCGTACCCGAACCTGGAGGTCGCCGACCAGGCGAAGCTGAAGGACGACGCCCGCAAGCAGGTCGACGGGTTCGTGACGTTCCTGACGATCCTGCTGATCATGTCGGTGATCATCGCGGCGGTGGGGGTGGTGAACACCCTGGCGCTGTCGGTGATCGAGCGGACCCGGGAGATCGGGCTGCTGCGCGCGATCGGGATCTCCCGGCGGCAGCTGCGCCGCATGATCCGGCTGGAGTCCATCATGATCGCGGTGTTCGGCGCGGTGCTCGGCATGGGCATCGGGGTGGCGTTCGGCGCGGCGCTGCAGAACGCGCTCGCCGACCAGGGCCTCGGGGTCCTCGCCGTCCCGTACGGGACGCTGGGGGTGTACCTGGTGATCGCGGCGCTGATCGGTGTCCTGGCGGCGCTGTGGCCCGCCTGGCGGGCGGGGCGCATGGACGTCCTGAAGGCCATCTCCACCGAGTAGCCGGCGAGCGCGCCCGGCACCCGCAGCCGGGAAGCCGAAAGGACCCGGTCCCTCCAGTCGGAGGGGCCGGGTCTTCCTCGCCTGAGTTCTTCCGTACCGAAAAGGGCCCGGTCCCTCCGCGTGGAGGGGCCGGGCCCTTTTCGTTCGGTTCTTCCGTGCCGTTCGGCCGCCGGCTGTGCGGCCGGGGCGGCGCGGGCGTGCTACTCGGTCTCGTCGGCCGCGGCGGTGGCCGCGCCGGGCGCCACCGCGGCCTTGGCGACCGCGTCGGTCGCGCTGACCGTGGTGTTCTCCGGGAAGTGGCAGGCGGCCTGGTGGCCGGGGCTGAGCTCGACCAGCGGCGGCTCGACCTGCTTGCAGATGTCCTGCGCCTTCCAGCACCGGGTGTGGAACCGGCACGCGGGCGGCGGGTCGAGCGGGCTCGGCACGTCGCCCTGCAGCCGGATCCGCTCCCGGCCGGCGCGCTCGCTCGGGTCCGGGATCGGCACCGCCGACAGCAGCGCGTTGGTGTAGGGGTGCATGGGCCGCTGGTACAGGTCCGCCCGGTCCGCCACCTCGACGATCTTGCCGAGGTACATGACGGCGACGCGGTCGGAGATGTGCCGGACGACCGACAGGTCGTGCGCGATCACCACGTAGGTGAGGTCGAGCTCGTCCTGCAGGTCCTCCAGCAGGTTGACGACCTGCGCCTGCACCGACACGTCCAGCGCCGACACCGGCTCGTCCGCGACGATCAGCTTCGGCTTGAGGGCGAGGGTCCGGGCGATCCCGATGCGCTGCCGCTGCCCGCCGGAGAACTCGTGCGGGTACCGGTTGTAGTGCTCGGGGTTGAGGCCGACGAGCTCCAGGATCTCCTGGACGGCCTTCTTGACGCCCTGCTTGGCCTCGATGTTCTGCAGCCGGAACGGGGCCCCGACGATCGCGCCGACGGTCTTGCGCGGGTTCAGCGACGAGTACGGGTCCTGGAAGATCATCTGGAGGTCGCGGCGGAGCGGCCGGAGCCGGCTCTGCGACATCCGGGTGATGTCCTGCCCCTCGAACTTGATCGTCCCGAAGCTCGGGTCCAGCAGCCGCATGATCATGCGGCCGGTGGTGGACTTGCCGCAGCCGGACTCCCCCACCAGGCCGAGGGTCTCGCCCTTGCGGACCGAGAACGTCACGCCGTCGACGGCCTTGACCGCCGCGACCTGCCGGCGCAGCAGCCCCGCGGTGACGGGGAAGTGCTTGCCGAGGTTGTCCACCTCCAGCAGCGGCTCGCCCTCCGCGGGGCGCGCCGCCGCGGGCTCGGCGGCCGCGGCCGGGGTCGTGCCGGCCGGGGTCTCGCCGACCGGGGTCTTCGATGTGCTCACAGTCTCGTTCCCACCCGTGCTCGTCACAGCTTCGGCCGGATCTCGTCGTTCCAGATCTCGCGCTTCTTCTCCAGCGGGAGGTGGCACGCCGCCTTGTGGCCGGGCTCGACCTCGACCAGTTCGGGTCGCTCGGTCGTGCTCTTGTCGCCGTTGAGGTCCTTGTAGGGGCAGCGCGGATGGAACGCGCACCCGGACGGGACGTTGATCAGGCTCGGCGGCGACCCCTTGATCGGCATGAGCCGCTCGCTGCGCTCCCGGTCCAGCCGCGGCATCGAGCCGAGCAGCCCCCACGTGTAGGGGTGCAGCGGCCGGTGGAAGGCGTCCTCGACGGAGGCGTACTCCACGGCGCGGCCGGCGTACATCACCAGGATGTCGTCCGCCAGCTCGGCGACCACCCCGAGATCGTGGGTGATCATGATGACGGCGGAGTTGAACTCCTGCTGCAGGTCGCGGATCAGGTCCAGGATCTGCGCCTGGACGGTGACGTCCAGCGCCGTCGTCGGCTCGTCGGCGATCAGCAGCTCCGGGTCGCAGGACAGCGCCATCGCGATCATCGCGCGCTGCCGCATGCCGCCGGAGAACTGGTGCGGGTAGTCGTCGACCCGCTTGTCCGGCTTGGGGATGCCGACGCGGCCGAGCATGTCGATGGCGTGCTTGCGCGCGACCTGCTTGGACACGTCGTTGTGGACCCGGTACGCCTCGATGATCTGCGCGCCGACGGTGTAGAAGGGGTGCATCGCCGACAGCGGATCCTGGAAGATCATCGCCATGTCGCGGCCGCGGAGGCGGCGCACCTCGGTCTGCGAGGAGCCGACGAGCTCCTTGCCGTTCAGCCAGATCTCCCCGGACACGTCGGCGTTGCGCTTGTTGTGCAGGCCGAGGATGCCGAGGCTGGTCACGCTCTTGCCCGAGCCGGACTCGCCGACGATGCCGAGGGTGCGGCCGCGCTCCAGCTGGAACGACAGGCCGTCCACCGACTTCACCAGGCCGTCGTCGGTCGGGAAGTGGATCTTCAGGTCGCGGACGTCGAGGAACGCGGTGGGAGCCTCGCCGGTGTCCGCGGTGCCCGCGGCGGGCGCGGTGCCGGTCATCAGCTCAGCCTCACTCTCGGGTCGACGACGGCGTACAGCAGGTCGACGATCAGGTTGATCACCACGATGGAGGTCGCCGTGAGCAGCGTGATGCCGAGCACCATGGGCAGGTCGCCGCCGTTGATCGAGGTGATCGCGAGCTGGCCCAGCCCGGGGATGCCGAAGGTGTTCTCGGTCAGCACGGCGCCGCCGAGCAGCAGGCCGAGGTCGAGGCCGAAGATCGTGAGGATCGGCGTCAGCGAGGCGCGCAGGGCGTGCTTGGTGACGACGGTCTTCTCCGGCAGGCCCTTGGCGCGGGCGGTGCGGATGTAGTCCTCGTTCATCGTCTCCAGCATGCCTGCTCTGGTGAGCCGCGCGTACATCGCCGCGTAAAGGAACGCGAGCGTCACCCATGGCAGCACCAGCGACTGGAACCAGGTCACCGGGTTGGTGGTGAGCGGCAGGTAGCTGCCGCCGCCCGGGAAGATCTTGAAGGTGTAGGAGAACAGCGCGAGGGAGACCAGGCCGGTGAAGTAGATGGGCAGCGACACGCCGCTCAACGCGATGATCATCGCGGCCCGGTCCCACAGCGAGCCCCTGCGCAGCGCCGACACCACGCCGGTGGTGATGCCGCCGACGAGCCAGACGACCGCCGCGCCGAGCGCGAGGGACGCCGTCGCGGGCGCCCGGTCGAGCAGCGTCTCCAGCACCGGCTGGCTGCTGCGGTAGGAGTAGCCGAGGCAGGGCGCCGGGCAGTGGTCGGTCACCGGGCCGGCCTTGTAGTCCTTGCCGACGACGATGGCCTTCAGGTACTCGCCGTACTGCACCACGACCGGCTTGTCGAGGCCGAGCCGCTCCTTGGTGTCCTGGATCGCCTCGGCCGTCGGAGCCTTGCCGACGTAACCGGCCGCGATCTGGTCGGTGGTCTGACCGGCCAGCTTGGGCAGCCAGAAGAAGATGCCGAAGGTCACCAGGCTGACCAGCATCAACATGAGCACGGCACCGATGAGGCGCCGGATGAGGTATGGGAACACACTGCGCGGCCCCACCCGCCGGCCGTGGCCGGGCCTGTAGGCCCGGTCACGGCCGGGGGGCTTTCGCCTTCACCTGCCTTCAGATGGACTCACGGACGAGCGGAGTGTTACTCCACGCCCATGTTCAGGTAGTCGTACATGCCGCCGTAGGCGTAGGTGATGCCGGCGTTGGTGACGCGCTTCGGCCGGTACATCAGCGCCTTGGCGTAGATCAGCGGCACCTCGGTGGCGGTCCCCATGATCAGCTTGTCGACCTCGCCGTACGCCTTCATCCGGGCCGCCTTGTCGGGGTTGGCGATGGCGGCGTCGAGGCCCTCGTTGACCTTGGGGTCGTCCAGCTCGGCGAGGTTGTTGCCGCCGGACGGCTTGATGGCGTCGCCGTGCGCGATCTGGGCGAGGAAGCCGTAGCCGGTCGGCCAGTCCGCCGCCCACGCCATGATCATCATGCCGACGCCGTGCTCGTGCACGTACTTCGGCACGCCGACGTACTTGCTGAAGTAGTCACCGGCCGGGAACTGCACCAGGTCGACCTTGATGCCGACCTTGGCCAGGCTCTGCTGGATCGCCTGGGCCATGGCGACTTCCTTCGGCCGGTCGGACCGGGCCGAGATCTTGGTGCTGAAGCCGTTGGGCTGGCCGCAGGCCTTCAGCTCCTCCTTGGCCTTGTTCATGGTGGCGTCGTCGAGGCCGTTGCCGCCCGCGGCCTGCTTCTGCGGGTACAGGTCGAACTTGGTGTAGCCGTCGACCGAGGGGGGCAGCACCGTGGTGGCGATGTCACCGCCGGCCAGCGGGCCTCCGTAGGCGGTCTGCGCGGCGACCTTGTCGGTCGCGTACTGCACGGCGATCCGGCAGTGGACGTTGTCGAGCGGCTTCACGTGCACGTTCAGCGACATGAACCGCAGGAAGCCCTGGACGGGGTTGTCCACGTACGGCTTCTGGTCGTCGGCCAGCACCTTGGGCTGGGTGCCCGACTGGACGCCGACACCGGCCATGTCCATGTCCAGCGAGCCGGCGAGCAGCCGCTGGTCGATGTCGTCCGCGTTCTGCTTGAGCTGGATCTCGATCTTGTCGGGCAGGGCCTTGCGGATCGGGTCCGTGCTCTGGTTCCAGTGCGGGTTGCGCGACATCGTCATGGACTTGCCGCGCGTGTAGTTGTCGACCTTGTACGGGCCGGACGAGACGATCGCGTTCTCGTACTTCAGGCCGGTGTCCTTGGCCTTCGGCACGGGCATGGTCTGCGACATGGCGACCAGGTAGTCGAACTCGGCGAACGGCTCGTTCAGACGGAAGACGATCGTCTGGTCGTCCGGGGTCTCGATCGACTTCAGGCCCTCGTCGGACTTGTCCTTGTAGGGGCCCTTGTAGGCGGGCTTGTTGTCGACGAGGTACTGCTTGAAGTACTTCGGCCCGGACTGCAGCTCGGCGCTGAAGTTGCTGCGCTCGACCGCGTACTTGACGTCCTTGGAGGTGACCGCGGTGCCGTCGTCGTACTTGACGCCGGTCCGCAGCTTGTACGTCCAGGTCTTGCCGCCGTCGCTGGAGGTGCCCAGGTCGGTGGCGAGGTCCGGGATGACCTCCAGGCTCTCCTTGCCGGCGGCGGGCTTGAACGTCGTCAGGCCGCGACCGTACAGGCGGGAGAGGTTCTGCGAGTAGGCGTAGTACGTGTTGCCCGGGTCCGGCGAGTCGAAGTCGTCGGACTCGGCGAGCTTGAGGGTGCCGCCCTTCTTGTCCGACTTGTTGACGACCTCGTTGACGCCGGCGTTGTAGCCCGGGCCGCTGCCCGAGCCGCCGTCCGAGTCGCCGCCGCCGCAGGCGGCGAGCCCCGCGGCCGCGACCACCCCGGCCGCGAAGACCGCGATTGGTCTCATCTTGTTCATGTGCAGGCGCACCCCTTCAAATAGACGGGTCCGATGGACCCGAGTCACTTGGACCGAGGGTCGAGAGCGTCCCGCAGCCCGTCACCGAACAGGTTGAAGGCGAGGACGGTGATGAAGATCGCCATACCGGGGATGATCATGTACATCGGGTCCGAGGAGTAGATCGGCACGGCGAGCGTGAGCATCCCGCCCCACGACGGAGCCGGCGGGATGACGCCGACGCCGAGGAACGACAGCGCCGCCTCGAACAGGATGTTGGTCGGGATCAGCAGGGTCGAGTAGACCAGGATCGGCGCGACCAGATTCGGCAGGACTTCCTTGAACAGCACGTAGGAGTTCCGGGCGCCCATGCTGCGCGCGGCGTCCACGAACTCGCGCTCGCGCAGCGACAGGGTCTGGCCCCGGATGATGCGGCCGATGTACGGCCAGTTGAAGAACCCGATGACC
Source organism: Actinomadura sp. NPDC049382 (assembly GCF_040677125.1). Taxonomy (NCBI): domain Bacteria; kingdom Bacillati; phylum Actinomycetota; class Actinomycetes; order Streptosporangiales; family Thermomonosporaceae; genus Actinomadura; species Actinomadura sp. NPDC049382. Next base: position 1,038 of record NZ_JBFARO010000173.1, on the reverse strand, counting down.
ACGATCAGGACCGAGACGCGCAGCCCGTTGCCCGACAGCCCGAAGGCCCCGTCGGACATGACGCCGACCAGCGCGATCGCGAACAGCAGCAGCGGGAAGGCCAGGAAGGCGTCCATGGCGCGGCTGATGAGGTAGTCGACCCAGCCGCCGAAGTAGCCGGCCAGGATGCCCATCACGGTCCCGATGAGCACCGACAGCAGCGTCGCGAGGAACGACACCAGCAGCGAGATCCGGGCGCCGTGGACGATGCGGGCCAGCAGGTCGCGGCCGGTGCCCGGCTCGACGCCGAACCAGTGGTCGCTGCTGATGCCCGAGTGCCAGAAGCCGCTCTTCGGACGGTTGTAGGTCGGGTCGATCAGGTTCTGGTGGTAGGCCAGCGGGTCCTGCACGAAGTACGGACCGAAGATGGCCAGCAGGATCAGCAGGATGACCACGACGGCGCCGGTCAGCGCGACCTTGTCGCGCTTGAGCCTCATCCAGGCGATCTGACCGAGGGAGCGTCCCTGGATCTTCTTGCTGTCGACACCGACGAGGACCGATTCCGGCTGCGCCTCGGTGTCGGACCCGGTCACCTCAATGGGTGCGGCCACGCTCCATACCTCCTACCGTTCGGCCACTGGTTCGGCCTTGCCGCCGGCGTCCGGCCGGCGGGGCCGCGGAGATCATCCGCTGCCCCCGTGCCCGTTACGCCGCGTTTGCTGAAGGGAAACGTAGTCCTTCGGGCAAGACTGTCCATCCGTGAAGCGGGCTTCGCCAGTACCCGTATCTGACTTGTGATCTCGTCGTCATCTGGGGCACACGCGTCCGCACACCACTTCGGACAAATCGCCCGAATAGTACGTTCAACTCCACCCGGACAGGCAACTCGACAGCGGTCTAGACCGCCAAGCTTTACCGTACCGAGTCCGATCTGAGACCGATTCTCCGCAGGTCAGCCCACTGGAGCAACACGCGGCCGGCACGGGCAAGTCCACGATGGTCGATCACATCGCGAACTACTTCAACGACAAGGCCAAGCTCTTCCTGGCTCACACCAAC
>NZ_JBFARO010000172.1:0-15122 GCF_040677125.1 Actinomadura sp. NPDC049382 | reverse complement strand
GCATCGGGTGGGGCTCCTGATGCCCAACTGCCTGGAATTCATCCCGACGATGTGCGGGATCTGGAAGGCGGGCACGGCGGGGGAGGCCGCCCGGCCGGACGCCCGGAGCGCCGCCCCCGAGACACCGGACGCCGACCCGCTCCATACCGGCCCGCCCAGCACCGCCGCGCCCAGCACCGCCGCGCCCGGCGCGGCACCGCCTCCGGGGCCGGCCGAGACGCGCGCCCTGATCCGCGTCCAGTTGCGGGCCGCCCTCGGCACCTGCGCGATCGTCATGGCCGTCCTGGTGGGGCTGCCGCTGCTGGCGCTCGTCCCGCCGGTCGCGCGCGCCCGCGCGCACGGGCTCCCGGTGCTGTGGCTCGTCCTCGCGGCCGGAGTCCAGCCGGTCTGGGTCGCGGTCGCGGTCCGCCAGCTGAGACGGGCCGAACGGGCCGAGCGCGCGCTGGACCGCCGGTGACCGCGCCGGCCGCGGCGGCGGCGCTCGCCGCACCGGCCATGCTCCTCGGGGTGACGGCCGCGATCGGCGTGTACGGGCGCCGCTCCGCCCGCACGACCAGCGACCTCCTGGTCGCCTCGCGCGGCGTCACGCCCTGGCGGAACGCGTCCGCGATCGGCGGCGAGTACATCTCCGCCGCCGCGTTCCTCAGCACCGCCGGGCTCGTCCTCGCCTACGGCGCCGACATGCTGTGGCTGCCCATCGCCGCGACCGCCGGGCACGTCCTGCTGCTGGCGTTCGTGACCGCGCCGCTGCGCCGCTCCGGCGCCTACACCCTCTCCGACTTCGCCGAATGGCGGCTCGGCTCGCGCGCCGTCCGCCACCTCGTCACCGGCTGCGTCTGCTTCGCCGGCTGGTTCTACCTGCTGCCGCAGTTCCAGGGCGCGGGCGTGACGCTGCGGGTGCTGACCGGCGCCCCCGCGTGGACGGGCTGGGCCGTCGTGGTCACCGTCACGCTGGGGCTCGTCCTGTCCGGCGGGATGCGCAGCATCACCGCGGTCCAGGCCCTCCAGTACTGGGTGAAGCTGGTCGCCGTCGCGGTGCCCGCGGTCGCGCTGCTCGGGATGTGGCACCTGCACGGCGGCCCCGGCCCGCTCGGCGCCGGCGTCCCGCGCTTCGAGCAGACCACGCGGGTGGACGTCCGCACCGACGTGACCGTCACCGTTCCCGCGGACGTCACCGTCACCGCGCGCGGCACCGTGGACGGCGTCCGCCGCCCCGGCGGCGAAATCCGCCTGCCCGCGGGGCGGCACACCATCGGCCGCGGGACCACCGTGGTCTTCCCCGCCGGGACGCCGGTGCCGCACGCCGAGAGCCTGCCCGTCCAGGACGGCGGCACCTGGGCGACGCCGTTCGGGCGCGGCGACCGGCACGAGCTGTTCCGCACCTACTCGGCGATGCTGTGCGTCCTGCTCGGCACCATGGGGCTGCCGCACATCCTGATGCGCTTCTACACCAGCACGTCCGGAAGCTCCGCGCGCCGCACGGCCGCGATCGTGCCCGCCCTCCTCGCCCTGTTCTTCCTGTTCCCCACCCTCTACGGGACGCTGGGACGCCTATACGCGCCCGAACTCCTCATGACCGGCGACACCGACGCGACCCTCCTGCTGCTCCCGAAGCGGATCGTCCCCGGACCGCCCGGCGCGCTGCTCACCGGCCTCGTCACCGCCGGCGCCTTCGCCGCGTTCATCGCCACCTCCTGCGGCCTCGCCGTCGCCATCGGCGGGACGCTCGCCCAGTGCGCCCGCCGCGCCGGCCCGGCCGCGTTCCGCGGCGGCGTCCTGGTCGCGCTGGCCGCCCCGCTCGCCCTGCTGCCGGGCCTCGGCGCGCACGGCGCGGCGGACCTCGTCACCACCGCCCTCGGCGTGTCCGCCTGCTCGCTGTGCCCGCTGCTCGTCCTCGGCATCTGGTGGCGCGGACTGACCGCCGCCGGGGCCGCCGCCGGCCTCCTCACCGGCGGGGGCCTCGCCGTCGCCGCCGGCATCCTCCGGCTCTTCCACGACGCGCCCCGGGGCTGGACGGCGACCGTCCTGGACCAGCCCGTCCTGCTGATCGCCCCCGCCGCCTTCGCGACCATGGCCGCCGTGTCCCTGCTGACCCGCCGCCGCGTCCCGCGCCACACCGACGGCGCCCTGCGCCGACTGCACCTCCCCGAAGACCTCCGCGCCGGGTGAAGCCCCGCCCTTCCGGCCACGAACGGCACCGGTGCCGCGGGGACCGTCAGCACCCGACCGCTCGTCCCGCAGAACCGACCGCTCATCGCGTGACTACGCTACGCACATCTATGACTACGTACCGTTCATCGAGGGCCGTGTTCTGCTGGTGCCGCCGGGCCGTCCCGCGCGTCTAGTGTTCTCAGTGGCACCACACGCCACACCGCCACCGGAGGGGCGGGCGGCTCCCGGCCGCGAACCTCCCACAACAGCAAATCCCGGAGATCCGGCTACAGGCCGGATCGGAGTCGCCGGATCCCGTACCGGGGGGGTGGGATCCGGCGGCCTGTGGCTCGGGCGCCGTTGAACAGTCGGGGGGTTGTTCAGCGGCGCTCGAGTCGTATTTATTTGTTTCGCCCTTGGCGGTCGGGCCTTGGCGGCCCTCCCTTCGGCGGGCAAAACGTGCGATTGCTGCATCGCTTCGGCTCGCCTTGCGGCTCGCTGCGCGATCAGGTTTCTCGCAGGCTCGAAACCTGCCTTCGGACGCAATCGCGACTGCCCAGGTTGTCGCGGGGCCGAGGTGGTGGCCGGTGTTGTCGCAGTAGACGGTTGCGGTTACGGGTTTTCGGCTCGCCTTGCGGCTCGCTGGTTAGTGCTCGCGCTCTCCGGGCATGCGGAGGCGCTTCAGGGTTTCTATGTCCTTCGCGTGGGGTTCGGGGGCTCGGCCCGGGGTTTCGATGAGGAAGGGGAGGCCCTGGACGGCGGGGTGCGCGAAGAGGTCGGCGAAGGGCTGCTCGCCGATGTGGCCGGCGCCGATGTTCTCATGGCGGTCGCGGCCGGAGGCGCAGGGGTCCTTGGAGTCGTTGGCGTGGATCAGCTTCAGGCGGCCCTCGCCCACGGTGGCGATCAGGTCGTCGATGGTCTGCTTGGCGCCGCCGGGGGCGGCCAGGTCGTGGCCGGCGGCGAACGCGTGGCAGGTGTCGAAGCAGACGCCGAGCTTCGGGTGGTGCTCCAGCTTCTCGAAGAAGGGGCCGAGGTCCTGCACCTTGGCGCAGAGCATGTTGTTCTGCCCGGCCATGGGCTCCAGGAGGAGGTCGGGACCGTCCTCGGGGATCTCCTCCAGGAGGGGGAGGACGTGCTCGTGGACCTGGGCCATGGCCTCGTCGTAGGTCTGGCTCACGGCGGAGCCGGTGTGGACGACGACGCCGCGGGCGCCGATGGCCCGGCCGCGGACCAGGGAGTGGCGGACCGTCGCGACCGACTTGGCGAGGGTCTCGGGCGTCGGCGAGCCGAAGTTGACCAGGTACGGAGCGTGCACGTAGACGGGGATCCCGTGCTCGCGGAGCTTGGCGTCCTCGGCGGGCTTGCCCTCGGGCAGCGCCCAGCCGCGCGGGTTCGCGACGAACACCTGGATCGCCTCGGCGCCGATCTGCGCGGCGTACTTCAGGCCGCCGGTGGCGAGGCCGCCGGCCACGGGGACATGGGCCCCGACGGGGCTGTTCGGTGAGGTCATAGCCGGTTCAGGGTATCCGGTCACGGGCCCTTGACGATGGTGACCGTGGAGCCGCGCGGGGCCTCGCCGTTCGAGGGGGACTGGAAGCGGACGATGTTGCCGCCGAAGCCCGTCACGTTGACCTTGAAGCCGGACTCCTTGAGGGCCTTCTTGGCCTCGTCCACGGTGCGGCCGGTCACGTTGGGGACGGGGATCCTCTCGTCGCCGCCGTCGTCGCAGCCGAACTGGATCGGGCCCGCGTCGACGATGCAGTCGCGCTTGTTGACGACGATGGTGACGTCGTCGCCGCGGGAGACGCCGGTGCCCTCGGAGGGTGTCTGGCTGACGACGGTGTTCGGCTGCTTGCCTTCCACCGTCTTCTTCTGGACGGTGACGTTCAGCCCCATCGAGCGCAGCTGGTTCGCCGCCGTGTCGCCGTTCTGCCCGACGAGGTCGGGCATGGACATGCCGCTGGAGACGACGATCGCGACCGGCTCGTCGGGGGACTGCTTCTGGCCGGCCTCCGGGTCGGTGCTGATGACCCGGTCCTTGCCGACGGTCTGGGACGGGCTGGTGCTCGTCCGGCCGACGGTGAAGCCCTTGTCCTCCAAGGTCTTCTTGGCGTCGGCCAGCGGCTTGCCCTCGACGTCGGGGACCTCGCGGGGCGTGAGGCCCTTCGACGGCGTCAGCGTGATCGGCTCGCCCTTGGCGATGCGGGCGCCGGCCGGCGGGTCGGACTTGGCGACACGGCCCTTGTGGACGCGGTCGTCGTACACCGCCTTCGCGGTGCGGACCTCCAGGCCCTTGGACTCGAGCTGGTCGCGGGCGTCGGAGACCTTCATCCCGATGATCGACGACGGGACGTGCTCGTACTGCCCGGACGTCTGGTACCAGACGGCCCAGCCTAGGATGAGCGCGGCGACCGCGCCGATGGCGACGAGGACGTAGCGGCCGGTCAGCGCGCCGATCGCGCGGTCGGTGCGGCTGCGCTGCGGGACGTAGTCGGCGGTGGGCTCGACGCGGGGGTCGAGGACGGCGGTGTGGCCGGGGCCGGCGGTGTGGCCGGGGGCGGGCGCCTCCAGCACGCTGGTCGCGCGGTGGGACGACTCCTCCAGCCGCCGGTCGAAGTCGCGGGGGAGGCCGCCGAACACCTCGGCGGCCTCGGCGAGGTACTGGTTCGCGTCGTGCGGGCGGCGCGCCGGGTCGTGGCTCGTCGCGTCGGTGACGAGCGCGTCCACCTGCACCGGCAGCCCGGGGACGAGCGTGGACGGCGGCGGCACCGTCTCGTTCACGTGCTTGTAGGCGACCGCGAGGGGCGTGTCGCCCTGGTGGGGGAGCCGGCCGGTGAGCAGCTCGAACAGCATGGTCCCGGCGGCGTACACGTCGGAGCGGACGTCGGCGTCGCCGGACAGCACCTGCTCGGGCGCCAGGTAGCCGACCGTCCCGATGATCACGCCGGTCTTGGTCATCTTGCTCGCGGTCTCGGCCCGGGCGAGCCCGAAGTCGGCGACCTTGACCTGGCCGTCCTCGGTGATCAGCACGTTCTCCGGCTTGACGTCGCGGTGCACGAGGCCGGCCCGGTGCGCGGCGCCGAGCGCCGCCAGCACCGGCTGCATGATCTCCAGCGCGGCGCGCGGGCCGAACCGGCCGCGCGCGGTCAGCTCCTCGCGGAGGGTGCGGCCCGGCACGTACTCCATCACCAGGAAGACGTGCTCGCCGTCGGTGCGCTGGTCGTAGATCGCGACGACGTTCGGGTGCGACAGCGCCGCCGCGGCCTTCGCCTCGCCGATGAAGCGGGCGACGAAGTCCTCGTCGGAGGCGAGCCCGGCGTGCATCACCTTGATCGCGACGGTGCGGTCGAGGCGGACGTCCCGCGCCAGGTACACCGTGGCCATGCCGCCGCGCGCGATGCGGGACTCGATGCGGTAGCGCCCGTCGAGCATCCGCCCGATGAGTGGATCTGCGACCGTCATGTCCATCGGTGCGAGTTTACGGGTGAACGGAAGTGGAACTCATCAGCCGGGAGTATGAGCATCCATGAGCCCCTGGGGTGATGCCTCTGGGGCGGGTGTGGCGCGCCGGCGGGCCCGGCTGCGGGAGACGGCCACGCCGGCCAGGCACAGCAGGCCGCCCGCGAGGGTGACCAGGCCGGGGACCTCGCCGAGGAACAGCCACGACATCGCGACGACGAGGGCGGGGACGGCGTAGGTGGTGGCGCCCATCTTCCCGGCGGACGTCCGGGCCAGCGCGTAGCCCCAGGTCGTGAACGCGAGCGCGGTCGGGAAGACGCCCAGGTAGATCATGTTGAGGGTGGCGCCGGCGGGGGCGTCGGCGGCCTGCTCGGCCAGCTGCCCGGCGAACGGCAGGCAGGCGAGCGCGCCGATGCCGCAGGCGAACGTGGTGAACTGCAGGGCGGAGGCGTGCCGCAGCGCGGGCTTCTGGCTCACCACGCCCGCCGCGTAGGTCACGGCGGCGACGAGGCAGAGCAGCACCCCGCCGACGGACGCGCGGCCCTCCCCGGACATCGACAGCCCGACGACGGCGGCGCCGGCGAACGAGACGGCCATGCCGACCACCAGCCGGGGCGAGATCCCCTCCTTGAGCAGCCAGCCGCCGAGGAGCGCGATCAGGATGGGCCCGATGTTGACGACGAGGGAGGCGGTGCCCGCGTCCACGAGCTGCTCGCCCCAGTTCAGCGCGACCATGTAGGCGCCGAACCACAGCACGCCCGCGGTGACGATGCCGGGCCAGGCCGCCCTGGGCGGGAGCCCCTCTCGGCGGATCGCCCAGAGCACGCCGAGGACGACCGTCCCGGACAGAAGGCGGCCGAGGGCGAGCGCGCCGGGCCCGTACTCGGCGCCGGCGCTGCGGATCGAGACGAACGCCGACGCCCACAGCACCACCGTGATCGTGGCGGCGGCGACCGCGCGCTTGTCGACGCGACCCGTGTTCTCCTGTTGCATGTCACGCACCTTAGGTATGGGTCGTTTCCATGAACACCGAAATGACGTGCCAGGTTGCGGCATGTCCGGGGTGAACGGACCCAGTTTGGTAAGGCGCAGGTTTCAGGTCCAGCGAATACTTCTATAGGCGACGCTTTAGCCCTGCTACGAAGTGGCGAGCCCCTCGAACGGCGAGGACGCCTGCGCGTAGCGGCGCTTCGGGATGCGCCCGGCCAGCCGCGCGAGCCGCCCCGCCTCGACCGCGTACCGCATCGCCGCGGCCATCCGGGCGGGGTCCTGTGCGCGGGTGACCGCGGTCGCCAGCAGCACGGCGTCGCAGCCCAGCTCCATGGCCAGCGCGGCGTCGGACGCGGTGCCGAGCCCGGCGTCCAGGATCACCGGGACGGTCGCCCGCTCGACGATCAGCTCGATGTTGTGCGGGTTGCGGATGCCGAGGCCGGACCCGATCGGGGAGCCGAGCGGCATCACCGCGGCGCAGCCGAGCTGCTCCAGCCGGTGCGCCAGCACCGGGTCGTCGTTGGTGTACGGCAGCACGGTGAAGCCGTCGTCGACGAGCTGCTCGGCGGCCTCCACCAGCTCGATCGGGTCGGGCAGCAGCGTGCGCTCGTCCGCGATCACCTCCAGCTTGACCCAGTCCGTGCCGAGCGCCTCGCGGGCGAGCTTGGCGGTGAGCACGGCCTCCCCGGCGGTGAAGCAGCCCGCCGTGTTCGGCAGCACCCGGATGCCGCACTCCTTGAGGACGTCCAGCACCGAGCCCCGCGCGGACGGGTCGACCCGCCGCATCGCGACCGTGGTCAGCGCCGTCCCGGACGCGGTCAGCGCCTCCCGCAGCACGTGCATGCTCGGCGCCCCGCCCGTGCCCATGATCAGCCGCGAGTCCAGTTCCTCTCCCGCGATGACCAGCGTGTCCTTCTGCACCCTCAGCCTCCTTGGACGGCGGTCAGCACTTCCAGCCGGTCGCCGTCGCGCAGCGGCGTGGTCTCCCACGCGGAGCGGCGGACGACCTCGTCGTTCAGCGCGGCGGCCACGCCGGTCCGCGCGGCGGTCACCGACGCGATCACCTCGGCCACGCTCGCGGCCTCGGCCAGCTCGCGCGGCTCGCCGTTGACGGTCACCTTCATGACGGCACCTCGGAGAAGCGGTCCGGGGCGAACGGCCCCGCGACCTCGGGGACGGGACGGTCCAGCAGCATGGCGGACAGGACGTCGGCGCTGACCGGGGCCAGCAGGACGCCGTTGCGGAAGTGCCCGGTGCCGAGGAGGAGGCCGGGGAGGGCGGACGGCCCCATCAGCGGCGCGTTGTCCGGGGAGCCGGGCCGCAGCCCGGCGGTGACCTCGGCGAACTCCAGCTCGGTGATGCCGGGCAGCAGCTCGCGGGCGTCGCGCAGCAGCTCCCACAGGCCGCCCGCGGTGACCCGCGTGTCGAAGCCGAGCTCCTCCTGGGTGGCGCCGAGGACGATCTCGCCGTCCGCGCGCGGCACCAGGTACACCGACGAGCCCTTCACCAGGCCGCGGGTGGTGCGGCGCAGGAACGGGACACGGGTGCGGAGCCGGATCACCTGGCCCTTCACGGGGCGGACCGGCGGCACGCTGCCGGGCGGCAGCCCCTCCAGGTCGCCGGACCACGGACCGGCGGCGAGCAGCACCTTGTCCGCGCGCAGCACCGTCCCGTCCTCCAGCCCGACTCCGGCCGCCGCGTCGCCCTCCACGACGATCCGGGCGGCCCGCTGCCGGACGAGCCGCACGCCGGTCCGCTCGCAGGCCGCGAGCAGGGCCGCGGTGAGCCGGCGCGGGTCGATGGAGCCGTCGGAGGGGGCGAGCAGCCCGCCGCGCACGCCGGGCGCGAGCATCGGCTCCGCCCGCCGGCTCTCCCGGCCGGTCAGCGCCTCGGCGGGGATGCCGAGGCTCTCCTGGAAGCGGCGCAGGTCGTCGAGGTACTTCAGGTCGTCGGCGTCGAACGCGACCTGCAGCAGCCCGTCCGTGCGGTAGCCGGTGCCGCGGCCGGTCAGTTCCTCCAGTTCGGCGACGAAGGCGCCGTAGCGGTCGCGGGAGGCGAGGCCGAGCCGCAGCAGCGGCTCCTCGCCGTAGGTCAGCTCGCTGACGGGGGTGAGCATGCCCGCCGCCACCGACGAGGCGCCGCTCGCGGGGGACGGGTCGACCAGGGTGACCCCGCCGCCCGCCGCCGCGGCGGTCCGCCAGGCGGTGGCGAGGCCGATGACCCCCGCCCCGACGATCACGATCTCCATGCGCGCTCCCTTCGCCGGCATGATCCGGATCAGGTCCGGCGGTCGGCGGCCCGCTCAGCCGCCCTCTCAGCCCGGTCGCACCGGACTCCCGCGCTCTGTCACGTTTTACCTGTTCCCTACCTTACGACCTCGATCGCGTCCCCCAACTCCTGGACAGGTGTCCACCCGAAATCGGCGGCGCATTAGGCTGCCCTTCATGGACAGGGTCATCGTCGTGGGTGGCGGGCTGGCCGGCGTGCGCGCCGTGGAAGCCCTGCGCAGCAAGGGGTACGAGGGCGCGCTGACGCTCGTGTCGGCCGAGCGTGAGCGGCCGTACGACCGGCCGCCGCTGTCGAAGGCCGTCCTCGCGGGCGACTCCGACGACACGACGGTCGACGCCGACTGGGACGCGCTGCGCTGCGACCTGCTGCTCGGCGAGCGCGCGACCGCGCTGCGGCCCGCCGCGCCGGGGCGCGGCGGGGTGCTCGCCACCACCGCGGGCGACCTGCCGTTCGACGGGCTGGTCATCGCGACCGGCGCCACCCCCGTCACCCTGCCGGGGGAGGGCCGCCAGCACGTGCTGCGGACCATCGGCGACTCCCGCGACCTGCGGTCCCGGCTGACCGGGGGCGCCCGGATCGTGATCGTCGGCGCGGGCTGGATCGGCGCCGAGGTCGCGACCACCGCCGCGAAGAAGGGCTGCCGCGTCACCGTCGTGGAGGCCGCCGACACGCCCCTCGCCAACGCGATCGGCCCCGAGGTCGGCGCGCTGACCGCCCCCTGGTACGCCGAGGCGGGCGTCGAGCTGCGCACCGGCGTGAAGGTCGCCGAGGTCGAGCCCGGCGGCCTCGCCCTCGCCGGCGGCGGCCGGATCGAGGCCGACGAGGTCGTGGTCGGCGTCGGCGTCCGCCCGGAGGTGTCCTGGCTGGCGGGCTCCGGGCTGCTGGTCGAGCGCGGCGTGGTCACCGACGGCGCGTTCCGCGTCTACGAGGGCGAGGAGGAGCCCGGCGCCCTCCGCCCGGACATCGTGGCGGTCGGCGACTGCGCCGCCTGGTGGTCGGCGCGCTACGGCCGCCGGCTCCTCGTCGAGCACTGGGACACCGCCCTCAACGCCCCCGAGACCGCCGCGGCGACCCTCCTCGGCGCGGACGCCCGCTACGACGCCGCCCCCTACTTCTGGTCCGAGCAGTTCGGCCGCATGGTGCAGTACGCGGGCAGCCACGTCGCGTCCGAGCGGCTCGTCCACCGCGGCGACCCGTCCGGCCGGAAGTGGGCGGTGGCGTGGCTGACCGGCGACCGGCTCGACGCGATCCTCACCGTCGACCGGCCCCGCGACCTGGTGCAGGCGCGGCGGGTGATCGCCGCCGGCACGCCGGTGGACCCGGCGGCGATCGCCGACCCGGACGTGCCCGTCCGGCAGGCCGTTCGCGGATAGCGATCGGCGGCGGCGGGCAACGGCTGTCCAGGGGGTTTGAGGCTTCCGAAGGCGTGGTAGCAAGGGGGCGTGACGCAGATGCACGCAACCGTTGACAGCGCACTCGACCCCCGGACCGACGCCCTCGCCGGCGACTGGCTCACCCTCCGCGAGACCGCCGAACGGCTCGGGATCCGGCCCAACCGGATCAAGCAGCTCATCCACGAGCACCGGATCCTCGCGGTGCGCCGGGAGGGGCAGCCGATGGTGCCCGCGGCGTTCATCAAGGACGGCCAGGTCATCAAGGGCCTGCCCGGCACGCTGACGCTGCTGTCGGACGCCGGGTTCGACGACGTCGAGACGATCCGCTGGCTGTTCACCGCCGACGACACGCTGCCCGGCACGCCGGTGGACGCGCTCACCGAGAACCGGGGGACCGAGGTCCGCCGCCGCGCCCAAGCCCTCGCCTTCTAGCCCCGCCCAGTTCAGGACCCTCGCCTTCCCGCCCCGGCGGCGCCGCCGGGACGCGCACATGACACGATCGCGGGGACGCGCGGCGGAACCACCGCCGCGCGGCCCCGCGATCCAGCCGTGATCTGAGCTTGTGAAAGGACGTGCCCCGGCCGTGTCCAGGCATCTCCCCTCCGAACGCGCCGTCGCGCTGCGCGCCCGGCTCGGCCGGGCCCGCCTCTACCTGTGCACCGACGCGCGGGAGCGGCAGGGCGACCTGCCGGAGTTCCTGGACGCCGTCCTCGCGAACGGCGTCGACATCGTCCAGCTCCGCCAGAAGGGCCTGGAGGCCCGGCAGGAGCTGGCCCACCTGGAGGTCTTCCGGGCGGCCTGCGAGCGGCACGGCGCGCTGCTCGCCGTCAACGACCGGGCCGACGTGGCCCACGCCGTCCGCGCCGACGTGCTGCACCTCGGCCAGGACGACCTGCCGGTGCCCGCCGCCCGCGAGATCGTCGGCGGCGACGTGCTGATCGGCCGGTCCACGCACTCCGGCGAGCAGGCGTCGGCGGCGGCCGCCGAGCCCGGCGCCGACTACTTCTGCGCGGGCCCGGTGTGGCCCACCCCGACCAAGCCCGGCCGTCCCGCGCCCGGCCCGAAGCTGCTGGAGTACGTGGCGGCGCAGCGGCCGTCGCGGCCCTGGTTCGCGATCGGCGGCATCGACCTCGGCACCCTCGACGCGGTGCTGGCCGCGGGCGCGACCCGCGTCGTCGTGGTGCGGGCGATCACCGAGGCGGACGACCCCGGCGCCGCCGCCGCGGAGTTCGCGCGCCGGCTCGCGACCTGAGCGTTCCGAGGCCGGTGTTTGACCCGGATCACGGTGCGGCGCGGCGGGACGATCACCGACAATGGGGATCATGAGCCTCGGACCCGACGACGACCGCACCGTCGAACTGGACGACGACCTGCAGATCCTGCCCGACCAGACGTCCGACGACACCGACGTCGGCTGGGGCGAGTGGCGCGGCGGCGGCGACGATGACGCCCGCCTGCTGGAGGAGCGCCCGCCGCACTGGTGAGCGGCCGGGCGCCCGCTCAGAACATCCTGCAGGTCAGAACTTCACGCGGTTCAGAACATCATGCCGAGCGCGAACCCCGCGACGACGACGGCGCCGAGCGCGACCATCATCCGCCAGCGGTAGCGCGGGATGCGCTTCGGGCGCGGCTTCGGCGCCGGCGTGCGGCCGTCCCGCAGCGCCCGGACGAGCTGCGGCGCGGTCGGCCGCGCCGCCGGGTTCTTGTCCAGGCAGCGGGCGGCGAGGTCGCGCAGCGGGCCGCGCATGTCGCCGAGGTCCGGCGGCCGGGAGGTGACGCGCCGCATGACGGCGGCGCTCGGCCCGGTGCCGAACGGCGGCCGCCCGGTCGCGGCGAACACCATCGCGGCGCCCCAGGCGAACACGTCGGCGGGCGGCCCGACCGGCTCGTCCTCGATCTGCTCGGGCGCCATGTAGGCGGGCGTGCCGACCGGGCCGGTGGTCAGCGGGGTGGCGGGCCCGAGGGCGTCGGTGGTGCGGGCGATGCCGAAGTCGATGACCTTGGCGCCGTCCGGGCCGAGCAGCACGTTGCCGGGCTTGAAGTCGCGGTGCACGATCCCGGCGCGGTGGATCGCGGCCAGCGCCGCCGCCGTCCGCAGCGCGGCCTTGCGCAGCTGCGGGGCGGGCAGCGGGCCCTGGTCGGCGACGACCTGCTGCAGTGACGGGCCCTCGACGTACTCGCTGACGATGTAGGGGCGGTCGCCGGTCATGTCGGCGTCCAGGACGCGCGCGGTGTGCCGCCCGGACACCTGCAGCGCCGCCTCCGCCTCCTTGACGAAGCGGCTGCGCGCCCGCTGCCCGGCGGCGATGCCGCCGCGCAGCAGCTTGACGGTGACGAGCCCGCCGTCACGGTCGCGGCCGAGGTAGACGACGCCCTGGCCGCCCTCGCCCAGCCGGGCGAGCAGCGTGTAGCCGGCGAGGCGGCGCGGGTCGTCCGGGCCGAGCGGCGTGCCGGGCCCGCGGTCGCGGTCCTGCGCGGGCCGGGACGCGCCGCCCTGGCGCGCCTGGCCCGCGGGGGCCTGGCCCACGCGGCCCTGCTTGGCGCCCGCGGGCTTGGCCGCGGGCTGCTTGGCGGGCTGTTTGGCGGTGGACGGGGCCGGGCGCGGCTTGGTCGCGCGTCCGGGGCGCCCGGTCCGGGCTGCGGTGGGACGCGCGGCGTGGGCGTTCGTCCTCCCGCGGGAGGTGTCGTGCGGCACAGGAAGACTCCGACTCGGCGGGGACGGACGAAGATTTCCCTATTTGTACCGCGCCACGGCTGCGCACGACAGGCGAACCGGGATCTTCGCCGCTACCCACATGTCCCCAAAGTTCCCTTCTGGGCGATCTGCCGGGACGATGCGCCGACCATGACCTTGTAGCAGCCGTCCGCGACCTTCCACGCCTTCGCCTCCTCGTTCCAGTAGGAGAACGACCGCGCGGACAGCGGGAACGTCACCGTGGTGCTCTGCCCCGGCGCGAGCGTGACCTTGGTGTAGCCCTTGAGCTGCTTGGGCGGCTGCGGGACGTCCACACCCGCCGCGGGCATGCCGATGTAGAGCTGCGGAACGGCCACGCCTGCGCGGTCACCGGTGTTGGTGACCGTCACCTGCACCGCCTTGGTTCTCGCCTTGAGCCCGCTGTAGGAGAACGTCGTGTAGGACAGGCCGTGCCCGAACGGGAACTGCGGCGTGATGCCCTTCGCGTCGTAGTGCCGGTAGCCGACCAGGACGCCCTCGGAGAACGTGACGGTCTTGTTCACGCCGGGGTACTGCGCGGGGTTCCCGGACGCCGGGGCGTCGTTCTCCGCCACGGGGAACGTCACCGGCAGGCGGCCGCCGGGGTCCACGTCCCCGTACAGGACGCGCGCCAGGGCGTTGCCCGCCTCCTGCCCCGGGTACCACGCCTCGACGATGCCCTTCACCTGGCCCGCCCAGGGCGTCAGCACGGGGCCGCCCGTGTTCAGCACGACGATCGTGTTGGGGTTGGCCTTGGCGATCTCCGTGATCAGGCCGTCCTGGTCGCCGCGGAGCGGTTCGCCGCACTGCAGCGTCAGGCACGACTTGTCGAAGAACTCGCCCTGGCTGTCGGTCGCGAACACGATCGCGACGTCGGCGGCCCGCGCCGCGTTCGCGGCGGCCGCGCGGTCGTCGCCGTCGTGGTAGCTGATCGCGGTCCCGGCCCCGGCGCGGCGCGCGATGCCGTCCTGCGCGCTGACGGTGGTGAACGGCACGACCTTCGCCGAGCCGAACCCGCCCGGGGCCTCCCGCGCGGCGCGGCCGATCAGCGCGATCCTCTTCGGCGCCGCCAGCGGCAGGGCGCCGTCGTTCTTCAGCAGCGTGATGCCGCCCTCCTCGATCCGGCGTGCGGCGGTCTCGCTCGCCGTCCGGTCGATGCGGGACAGGTCGTTCGGGTACGCCTGCCGGTCGAACACCCCGAACGCGAACATCGTCCGCAGGATGTTGCCGACGTGCCCGTCGATGGTCGCCTGCGTGACCTTCTTCTGCGCGACGGCCATCTTCAGCAGGAACGCGTTGTACTTCATGCCGACCGGCAGTTCCATGTCGAGCCCGCCGTTGGCGGCCTCGGCGGTGTCCTGCGCGGCGGTGTGGTCGGACGGCACGAACCCCTTGAAGCCCCACTCCGACCGCAGGATCTTGTTGAGGACGGCGTCGTCCTGGCATGCCCAGCGGTCGTTCAGCTTGCCGAAGCCGCACATGACGGTCGCGGCGCCGCCGTCCTTCACGGCGGCCTCGAACGGCGGCAGGTAGATCTCCCGCAGCGTGCGCGGGTCGACCTTCATGCCCAGCGACAGCCGGTCGGTCTCCTGCGTGTAGACGGCCAGGTGCTTGACCGACGTCATCACGCCCTGCGCCTGCGCGCCCTTGACCCACGGCACGCCGAGCGTCGCGGACAGGTAGGGGTCCTCGCCGAAGCCCTCGAACGTCCGGCCGTTGCGGGGGGTGCGCAGCACGTCCACCGTCGGGCCGAAGATCAGGTCGTTGCCGCGGTGCCGGGCCTCCCAGGCGACCGTCCCGCCGTACAGCGCCGCCGCGTCGCGGTCGAAGCCGGCCGCCAGCGCGATCGGCGCGGGCAGCGCGGTCGCCTTGCCCTGCCGGACGCCCGCGGGCCCGTCCGACATGTAGACGGGCGGGACGCCGAGCCGGTCGATCCCGCGGTTGGTGTCGGCGTGCGCGTCCTCGAAGAACCCGCCGAGCGGGCCGCCGAACGGGTCGTCCGAGGCCAGCAGCGCGATCTTCTCGTCGGCGGTCAGCTGCGGCAGCAGCAGCGCCGTCCGCTGGTCGGGGGTCAGCGCCGTGTCGCACCACGGCCGCTGCGCCGGGTCGCCGCAGCGGCCCGCAGC